>DASTZC010000227.1 GCA_035764505.1 Candidatus Polarisedimenticolia bacterium | reverse complement strand
TACGGCAACGACCGGTACCAGGAGTCGGTCGAGCTCATCGAGCATGCCTTGAAACTGGAGCCCGAGCACAAGTCCGCCTACAACGATCTGGGACGATCTCTTCTAGCCCTGGGGAAGATGGAACGGGCCGAGGAAGCGTTCAAGAAGGCGATCGCCATCGATCCTTTCAGTCCGTATGCCTACAACAATCTCGGCCGCGTCTGCCTCAGCGAGCGTCGCTTCGAGGAGGGCGAGAAATGGTTCCTGAAACAGATCGAGATCGATCCTCTCGATCCGTACGCCCACAAGAACCTTGGAGAGATGCTCGTCCAGCGCGCGGAGTTCGCCAGGGCGCTGCCCGTGCTGGAGAAAGCCGCGAAGATCACGCCCAAAGACGCGGACCTGTTCGTGAACCTCGGCATGGCGCAGATGCAGCTCGCCCAGCCCGCCGAGGCACAGGAGTCCTTCAAGCGGGCGGTGGAGCTCTCGCCCACGCCCTCCACCTGGTACACCATCGCCAGCTATCTGGCCCTGATCACCAAGAACCTGGAAATCGCCAGGGAATATGCCGAGTCTGCGGTGGCGATGGTGTCGGCGCAACTCAGGAACACACGCCTGGAGACCGTAAAGACGGACGATTTGAGGCAGGTGGGCTTTCTGGCGGTCGTCTGGGACACGCTGGGCTGGGTCCATTTCAAGCGCGGCGACCTGCGGGCCGCCGAGAAATACCTCAAAGCCGCGTGGCAGCTTTCCCAGGAAGGAGACATGGCGGACCATCTCGGACAGTTATACGAGCGCCTCGGCAAGCTCGATCTCGCCAAGGAGTACTACGCCTTCTCCACGATCGACACCTTCCCCCCGCACGAAGGGCGCAAGCATCTGGCGGCCCTGATCGGGGAGGCGAAGATGGAGGGTTACGTGGATTCGGTCCGGACGCGTCCCGGGGAGCTGCGCACCTATACGGTCCCCGCCGCGACCGGCGAAGGCACCGCCGATTTCTTCGTCTCGCTCGCTCCAGGACCCCGCGTGGTGGAGACGCGCTTCATCAGCGGGGAGCCGAAGCTGAAAGGCCTTTCGGAAGCCCTGAAGCAGGTCAAGTTCGTCCTCGATTTCCCCTCGGAAAGCGATACGCGCGTCATCCGACGCGGGATTCTGTCCTGCTCCGAGCCCCCCACCGTCAAGACGATTCCTCCGAAGACCGGCATGGGTCCCGCCGCCCAGATGCCGCCCGCGGCCGCGCGCGGATCCTCCTGTGTTTTCGTGTTGCTCGAGACGGATACAATCCAGCCGTTCTAGACCGTTCGCGGGGAGCGGTCCTCGACGGCCTCAGGAATGCTCGGGGGGGAATTTCTGGAGGAACTGCAGGATGGTCTGCTGGATGTTCTCGACCTTGGCGGGCTTCATGATGCAGGGCTTCTCGGTGGCGATCATGTACTCGTGCGCGTTGAGGCTGTCCAGCAATCCCGTCGTGAAGACGAAGCGCTCCTGGCTGCCGGAGCGCACCGAATCGGATTTGAGGAGGAACTCGACGCCGGTCATCCCAGGCATGCGGATGTCGGAGATGATCAGGTTGTAGGGCGACGCCTTGAGACGATCGAGACCTTGCGTGGCGTCGGCCGCCGTGTCGACCTTGAAACCCATCGCCTCCAGCACCTCCGCGTAAAGGATGCGGACGACCGGCTCGTCATCGACCACCAGCGCCTTGCCGAGATTCGAAGGGAGCTGGGTAAGGGCGGGTGCTTCCTTGGCCTTGGGCATCGTGCTCCTCGGTGACGTGCACTCCGGGACGACCCCCGGCCGGGGAAAGATAGGTTCCGCCTCCGGGGGAGTCAAGATTATGGCTGCAATCGTCGCAGCGTGCCGGAGCTCCCATCCAGCAGGATCCTCTCCCCGGTCTTCAGGATCCGCGTGATGCCGGGGAGATTCGCCACGGTCGGCAGCCCATACTCCCGCGCGATGATCGATCCGTGCGACAGCGTCCCTCCCAGCTCCACCACCAGCCCCGAGACGAGCGTGAACAAGGGAATCCAGGAAGGATCGAGCGTGGGGACAACCAGGATATCGCCGCGGCGCGCCTCGGAAATCCGTCGGGGCGAATCGAGGACCAGAACCCTCCCCTCGACGCTTCCCGGGCCCACCGGCAGACCGCGGAACGCTCGCGCCTCCGAAACCGGCATGGGCGGCCGCTCAGCCAGCCGCGCGATCTCGGATTCGCGCAGCAGATTGGGCATCGGGATATCCCGCCGCCGCTCCTGCTCGGCGCGCCGGAGCGCGACGCAGGCACGCACCTCCGCCGCCGCGAGCCCGCCGAGCAAGGCTTGCTCGATCTCCTCGAAGCGCAGATAGGGCAGATCGGCCGGCGATTCGAGCAGTCCTCGGTGCGCCATCCGATCTGCCGCCTCGGAGAAGAAGCGCCGGATCTCCGCCTGGACGCGCATCCCTTCGAAGCGCGTGCGCTCGCGCAGGACGATGGCCGCCTTGAGCCTGGCGACGGCTGTCTTCAGAGCGCGCCACCTGACGGGAAACCAGCGCTCCCATGCCGGCTGCGAGCTGCGTAGGTTTCCCCAGGCTGCGGAGGCGACCGATTCCTGGCCGGCGGCCAGTGCCTCGAGATCGGGCGGCGCGGCGTCGGCCGCCAGGCGTGCGATCGCCTTCATCAGGAAGGTGGGATCCTCACGGTACAGCGGCATCGCCGGATCCGACTCGTGGATGCCGCGATGACCATACTCCCGCAGATACTCGCCGAAGGCCGCCAGGAACGGGGTCCCCTCGAGGCCCCGCGAGAAATCGGTGAAATCTCCGTCCGCGCCTGCGAGATAGGCCGTGACACGGGGATCCTGCCGCGCCTTCGCGGCGAGGGCGACGAGATCGGCACCCTGCGTGGCCGAGACGCTGCGCTCGCCCGCCGCCAGCACGGCGCTCAGAAAGCCTTCCCGGTTCTCCATGGCGGGAAGCAGCGATTCGACCATGATCTGGAAGACCGAGACGCGGTTGAAGGCACGCACCAGGTGCGACAGCAGATCGGTGGCGGCCGCATCGGTGAGCCTCAGATGCTCGATCAGCCGCTCGTCCGTCCAGGCCGCGGGCTCCAGTCGGGCCAGCCGTTGCGCCTCGGCGCGGGAGCGCTCGAAGAACCGCTGCAGGAATCGAGGAGCTGAAAAATGCGCCGCGGCCGCCCGCATGAGCGTCGCGGGCGAGGCGATGAAGGCGCGCACCGGGTGGACCGGAGGACCGGTCCAGCCATCATTATTATTGTGGTCGTGTCCCAGCCCTTTCAGGAATCCGCCGATGGGCATGCCGAATTGCGCCATCCAGCGGGCCAGCAGGTTCAGGTTGAAATAGGGACGGCCTTCGATGAAGCGCACGGGCCGATCCCCGGGGAGGACCCGCACTCCGAGCTGCGAATAGAGAGCGGCCCAGTCGATCCTTTCGGTCAGCGACGCGAACAGCGGCGAAGGGATTTCGGGAAGCAGCTCGCGCAGGTTCGCGCGCGTCCAGAGCGTGTCTTCCGCCACGGCCCTCGCCTCGGGCCCGGTCGCCTCGATCCGTCGAATCGCGGTGATGGGCCGCGCCTGCAGAAACCAGAGCCTCTCTTCCGCGAAGGCCCATTCGAGGTCGAGAGGAATCCCCCACGCCGCTTCCAGCCGCAAGGAGAGATCCACCAGCTCGCTCATGGGACGCTCTTCGAGCGGAAATGGATCGACGGGGGCGGAGCGCAGCGCCGAAGCACGGAGCTCGGGATCGCGCGGTAGGCGCCTCGTGGCCGGGGCACCCCCGTCGCTCCCGCGCTGCCGGTCCGCCTGTACCACGATCGCATCGTCTCCAGCGGGATCGCGGGTGAAGAGCACGCCACCGGCGGACGCGGCGAGCATTCTCTGCACCACCACCGCCATCCTGATTCCGGCCTCATCGTCGGGCAGACCCATGCGCCGGCGGTAGGAGACGGCGCGCTCGCTGAAGGCCGAGGCCCAGCAGCGGAACACCGCAGCCGTCACCCCTGGCGCGGGGACCGACAGGTACGATTCGAAGATTCCTGCGAAGGAGGCCCTGCGGGAATCCTCCTCGGGGGCGGAGGAGCGCACGGCATAACCGCCGGGGCTGGGCCCGAGCGCTTCGAGGGCGGATGCAATATCGCGGGACAGATCTTCAGTCAACGCGCGGGCGAGGGCTTCCGGCTCCGGCTCGAAGGGGGCGATGCAGCGGGCGGCCTCGAAGAAGGAGGCGGTGATCACGAAGCCGTCGGGAACCTCGACGCCCAGATCGACCAGGCGCGCCAGACCCAGCGCCTTGGCGCCGGCTTCCGGCAGATCCTCCGCGCGCAGCTCCCACAACGGCAGTACCCGACCCATCAGGCGCGAAACTATACCGCAGGAAGCGCTATCATGAGGGACCATGAGCCAGTCCCCGCCCCCTCCCGCGGCGCCGATGCGGCCGTGGCTGCGCAAGACGCTGTCGATTGCCGCTTTTCTCTTCGTCCTCGCCGTCCTATCCGCCGTGGCGCTGCGCAGCACGCGCCTCGTCACCCGGGAGCAGGCCGGCTGGACCGGCCGCTACAATGTCCTGCTGATCACGGTGGACACACTGCGGGCCGACCACCTCGGATGCTATGGCGATTCGGCCGCCCAGACGCCGGTGATCGATCGTCTCGCGGCGGACGGCGTGCTCTTCGAGCGGGCCGAGACCTCCGCGCCGATCACCCTCCCGGCGCACGTCTCGATACTGACGGGGACCTATCCCGCCTATCACGGCGTGCGCAACAACGGCGTCTATCGACTCGGACCCCGCGCGGTCACCCTCGCCGAGGTGCTGCACGATCACGGCTACCAGACGGGCGCCGTGATCTCGGGCTACCCGCTGGCGACCCGCTTCGGACTGTCGCAAGGCTTCGACACCTACGACGATCATCTGCCGGCCGAAAAGACGCGGCAGATCGGCTTCCGCGAGCGGCGCGCCGAGGAGGTGTCCCGGCGCGGCAACGAATGGCTCGCTACCGTCGGTCAGCGCCGGTTCTTCCTGTGGCTGCACTTCTTCGATCCGCACGCTCCCTACGATCCTCCCCCGCCGCTGGCCGACCGCTTCCCCCATGCTCCCTACGACGGCGAGGTGGCCTATGTCGATCAGGAGATCGGCAGGGTCCTCGAGAAGCTCGAATCGCTCGGCCAGCTGAGCAAGACGGTCATCGTTCTGGTCGCGGATCATGGCGAGGGGCTCGGGGACCATGGCGAGGCGACACATGGCGTTTTCCTCTACGAGTCGACGATCCGGGTGCCGATGATCCTGTCGCTCCCGGGACCTCTGCCGCGGGGGCGGCGCGTGGCGACTCCGGTGCGCACCATCGACCTGATGCCCACCCTGCTGCGTCTCGTGGATCTTCCCGCTCCGGAGGAGCTGCAGGGGACGAGCCTGCTGCCGCTCACCTCGCGCCGTCCTCCCGATCTGCTCCTGAAATCCTTGTCGGAGTCGCTGCTGCCGCGCGAGAACTACGGCTGGAGCGAGCTGAGCGCCTTGCGCATCGGGGACTGGAAGTTCATTCTGGCGCCGCGCCAGGAGCTCTACGATCTGCGCACCGATCCGGGCGAGAAGAAGAACCTGGCGGCGACGCGCGACGGAGATGCGTCCCGCATGAAAGAGGAGATCCATCGCCTGATGCAGGATGCCGCCGTCTCCGGGGCGCCGATCGCCTACCGCCAGGAGCTGGATGAGACGGCGCGCGAGCGGCTGCGCTCGCTCGGCTATCTGTGGGCGCCGGGACCGGCGGCTTCCTCGGTGCTGCCCGATCCGAAGGATCGGATTGCTCTGCTCGACGGCCTCGACGCGGCGCGCGAGCTCTACGCGCGCGGCGAATTCGCGCGCGCGGTGGCGCGCTACGACGAGGTCCTATCCGCCGATCCCGGGAACGTCACCGCTTTGTTCCACCGCGGCAACGCCAAGGTGGAGGCTGGGGATTTCGCCGGGGGCGCCGCCGATTTCGAGGCGGTCCTCGTGCAGCGGCCGCGCAGTCCCGAGGTGCTTCTGAACCTGGGCGGCGCGCTGCTCGGGCAGGGGCTGCTCAACGAATCGAGCCGCATCTTCCGGCAAGTCATCGACCTCGATTCCGACTCCGATAAGGCTTACGCGGGCCTGGCCAAGGCCGTGGCGCTGCAGGGAAAGCCGGCCGACGCCGCCGAGTTGTTCACCAAGGCCCTTTCCTTCAACCCCGACTCCAAGGACGCGCGGCAGGGGCTGGCCGCGGCGCTGGCGGCAGGAGGCAAGCGGGAGGAAGCGGAGGCGGCGCTGCGCAGCGCCGCCGAGGCCGACCCGCAGGACGTGGGGACCGTCGTTTCGCTGGCCAAGGTGCTCTACGATTCGGGGCGCTACGACGAGGTGGTGGCGAGCATGGAGAAGGCACTGCGCGAGGGGCTGGATGCGCCGGAAATCCACTACGCACTGGGGAATGCGCTGTTCAAGAAGGGAGAGGTGGCGCGCGCCTCGGAGGAGTACGATCGGGTCCTTTCGAAAGCACCGGCACACTCGGGAGCGTTGTTCGGCGCCGCTCTGGTGGCGCTGAAGACCGGCCGGGGCGCGGACGCCATCCGGCTCCTGGAGCGCTCCCGCGCCTCCGAGCCCGGCAACCAGGCGGCGCGCCGCAATCTGGCGATCCTCTACGACGAGGCGGGGCGCAATGAGGAGGCGATCGCCGAGTACCGCGCGCTTCTCGGTCTCAATCCGGGCGCTTCGGATATCCGCTTCCACCTGGCGGAGGTCTATGCGAGGAGCGGCCGGCGCGAAGAGGCGCGGCGCGAGCTGACAGCTTACCTGGCCTCCGGCGGCGGCGAGTTCCGCGAGGCGGCGCAGGCGGCGCTGGGCCGGCTCGGAAAATGAAAAGGGCGGCCCGGCTGGCTGGCCGCCCCGCCACAGCGCGCGCTGGCTACGCTACTTGATGGTGGCCTTGAGCATCTTTCCGGGAGTGAACTTGACGACGCGCTTGGCGGGAATCTTGATGGGCGCTCCGGTCTGCGGGTTGCGGCCGGTGCGGGCCTTGCGGCGGGATATCGAGAAGGTCCCGAAGCCGACGATGCTGGTCCTTTCACCCTTCTTGAGTACCTTGGTGATGTGCTCCACCAGGGAGTCGATCGCCCTGGCCGCCTGGACCTTCGTTAACTTCACGTCCTTTGCGACATATTCGATGAGATCGCCTTTGTTCATGCCGCCTCCTTGCCCGCACCGTTTGGAGAGAATCGACCAGCTGCCGGTCGCTATATAGCACCCGAGGATCGGCATGTCAACAGGAGGATTTCCTTGAACTTATTGTCTATCACGGATTTGCAGTCCCTATGGGGTTTTCGATGAGTGACAGGTTGCCGGACGCTGAAGAGATGGCTCGAGGCTTGACTCGCAAAGTCGGCAGGGCCATCCAGGATTACAAAATGATCGAGCCGGACGACCGCGTCATGGTCGCGGTTTCGGGCGGCAAGGACTCTTATACGCTGCTCGATCTTCTGGAGCGGCTGCGGCGGCGCTCGCCGGTGCGCTTCGAGCTGATCGCCTGCAACGTCGACCAGGGATACAACGGGTTTCGATCCGACGTGATCGAAGACCATCTCAAGGCGGCGGGCCATCGCTACCACATCGAGGTGACCGAGATCGCCCACACCATCCGCAAGAAGATGGATCCGGAGGATACGCACTGCTCGCTGTGCGCGCGCCTCCGTCGCGGCGTTCTCTACCGCCTCGCCACGGAGCTGGGCTGCAACAAGATCGCCCTCGGGCACCACGCCGACGACATCATCGAGACGCTCCTGATGCTGCAGCTGTTCAACGGGCAGATCAAGACGATGCCGCCGGTGCTGCGGGCCGAGAACGGCCTGCACACCGTCATCCGTCCGATGGTCTACGTCTGGGAGCGCGAGGTAATCGACTACACGCGCTCCATGAGATTCCCGGTGGTCTGCTGCTGCTGTCCGGCCTGCGGCGACACGTCGCTGCAGCGGCGCCGCATCAAGGACCTCCTGACGCGCCTGGAGACGGAGCATCCCGGAATCAAGACCTCCCTGCTGAAGGCGACGCGCAACGTGCATCTCGGCTTTCTGATGGATCCCCGCGACCTCATGCCGGAGCCGATGCTTGGAAGCGACGAGCGACCCGTCCGCGCCGTCCGGCACTGATTCCGGCGTCGCCGCGCGCGTGCCGTGGGCGCTCGGAACCGCCGCCGCACTCGGGATCGCGCTGGGGTGCTACGATCTCACGGTCAGCATCGTGCAGCACGCTCCCGCCGCTCTCGGCAATGCAGCGGCGCTGGCGGCGCCCCTGGCCGTTTCGGCCGGCGCTTTCTTCCTCGCCTGCTTCGTTCCGCTGCTCCTGGTCACCCTGGCAGGCGGGCAAAGCGCCCGGAAAGTCCCACTGATGGCGGCTCTCGCCGTGGCGCTGGGATGCTTCGGCGCGCTTTGCATCTATTTCAATCTGACGCGCACGGGTCTCGATCCCTGGCCGCGGCAGACGCGGTTGCTGGTCGGTTGCCTGGCCGCGGCTCTGGGCATCGCGGTGTACCAGAGGCTGCGGCGCGATGCGGGGCTGGAATTCCGGCGCTTCCGGTTTCCTTCGCTGGCCCTTGTGCTCGTGGCCGCGGCGGGCCTCGCCCTCGCCTGGGTGCGCGCCTACCTTCCGTCGCGGGTCGCCGGCCCCGCGGCGATCCCGCTGCGCTCCGACCATGCGGTGCACCGCATCATCCTGCTGAGCGTCGACACCCTTCGGCGCGATGCCGTATCGGCTCTCTCTCCCGGCTCGCCGGCGACGCCCGCGATCGACGCGCTGGCACGCGACTCGGTGGTGTTCGAGCGTGCCTACTCTCCCGCCCCCTGGACCCTGCCCGCTTTCGTGTCGATGATGACGGGTGTGCCTCCCGCGGTGCACGGCGTCAGAACCCCGAAGCTGCGCATCCCGGAAACCCTTCCGACGCTCGCCGAGAAGCTGCGCGACGCCGGCTACCGCACGGCCGCCATCGGGCACAACCCCTGGCTGAGACCCGAGCACGGCATGGCGCGCGGCTTCCTCGGCTACGACATCTGCCCGCGCGACGAGCACGGCAGCTCCCTGGGCTCCCGCATACTGGCGCGCCTCGAGCCGATGCGCCTCAAGCCCTCCCTGACGACGCCGGAGCTCACCGACCTGGCGATCTCCTGGGTACGTGCCCACCGGAGGGAGGATTTCTTCTTGTGGGTGCACTATCTCAAGCCGCACGGCCCCTACGAGCCGCCGCCCGCTTACCGCCCGCACGACCGCCCGCCTGAAGGAATGGGTTACTCCTTCGGCTCGGCGGGGATCCGCACGGGCTCGCGCGTGTTGACGGCGGCGCAGCGGCCGTGGGTGCGCCAGCTCTACGACGGCGAGGTGCGCTTCGTGGACGACAATCTGGCGAGATTTTTGGCGGAGCTGCAGCGGCTGGGGATCTACGATGACACCCTGATCATCTTCGTCTCGGATCACGGCGAGGAATTCTGGGAGCACGGCGGCTGCGATCACGGCCACTCGCTGTACGACGAAGTGACCCGCGTTCCGATGTTCTTCAAGCTCCCCGGTGCACGCGAGGGGCGGCGCCGCAGCGACCTGGTCACCACCGGCAGCCTGATGCCGACGCTGCTCGATCTGATCGGCGAGCCGGCCCCACCGGAGAGCTCCTCCTACGGCTCGCTGCGCTCGCTGCTGGATGGATCGGGGGAGTGGATTCCGCGGCCGGTGATGAGCTCCGCGCTCCTCTATTTCGAGGAGCGCCAGTCGGCCGTGTTCGAGGATTTCAAGTATGTGAGGACGCCGGGATCCCGGTCCGAGGCGATCTTCGACCTGGCGACCGACCCGCGGGAGCAGCACGATATCGCGGCTTCCTCCCCCGACCGGCTTCGCCTGGGACGCGCGGCGTTCGCCGAACAGGAAAGGCGTTGCCTGGCGCTGCGCGATCATTTCGGTATCCGCGGGAGCTTCGCCACTGAGCTGAAGCCCGAGGCCATCGAGCAGCTGCGCTCGCTGGGCTACGTCCAGTAGCGCCGGGATCAGCGCGAGGAAGTGGCTTTGTTGCGCACCGCGCCGCCCGCCGCCGTCGCCGGCGAGGGTCCCAGCTTCTCCTCGACGTAGTAGCGCACGTTCAGCGCTTCTCCCGTGGTGTCCTCGAGGAGCTTCATCCAGGGCACCGACGCGCCCTTCGCGAAAATCTCCTTCTTCAGGAAATCGCCGGTGGCACGGTTGTCCATCACGTTTCCCTGCCGGTGCTCGAGGGAGCGCATCAGCTGCGCGGCGATCATGTCGGCCAGCAGGTAGTTCTGGTAATAGGCGGGATGGGAGGTGAAGTGGATGATGCTCGCCCAGGAATCGACCTCGGGATGCTGCGGCAGGCCGAGATACTTCTCGTTCATCGCCCACCAGAGCTTCGTCAAGTCCTGCTCAGGGTTGCGGTACGCCTCGCGCTCGAAATTCAGCATCACCAGGTAGAAGCGCACCCCGAAGGGAGCGTCCTCGAGGCGCTTGCGGACCGCCTCCTTGACCATCGGCGCGGGCACGTGCGCCGGCCCCAGGAGCCAGCTCTCCTTGTCCAGGAACATCGGGAAGAACTGGCCGATCCCCTCGGTGAAGCAGGCTGAGGCCGCGTCCTGGAGCAGCATCGTGGGCTGATCGATCGAAGCGGAATATACCGAGTGCCCCATCTCGTGGAACATCGTCCGGTACGAGGCAATGCCGTCATCGGCGTTGGCCAGGATGCGGATGTCGGTGGGCACGTTGATGGGGAAGGAGAAGGCGTGCTGGCTCTTGCCGGGACGCTCCTCGTCGTCCACCAGGATGGGCATCGAGTCGATGTCGAGGCCGATTCCCTTGTAGGTCTCCTTCAGCCGCGGGAGGATTTCATTCTTGGGGAAGTAGCTCTTGAGCTTTTCCTGGAAGTTGTCGTAGTCGTAGGCGGTGTCCCAGGACTCCAGGCGATCCAGGTGCATCTGCTTGCGCACGCGCGCCTGCCACCTGGCGTACGGCTCCTTCGAGAGCCGGTCGAGCTCGTCCAGAGTCTTGAAGAGCCAGGTCTCGTCGATTTCGCCCTGAGCAAGCGCCATCGAATAGAAGCTCTCGTATCCAAGTTTGCGCGCCTCCTCGTTGCGCAGCCGGATCAGCCGGGTGAGATCGGGCGCCATCTCCTTGCCGACCTGGTTGCGCGCCAGCCAGGCCTCCTTGCGCAGAGCCCGGTCCTTCTCGTAGCGCAGCACGTTGACCAGCTGGTTCTGGGTGGCCGGCTTGCCCTGGTAGGTTGACCGGAAGTTGATCTGCGTCTTCTGCAGCGAGTTCTGCAGCGTGTAAATCTTCTCCTGGGAGGTGACCTGCGCCATCGCGAAGGTGCGGTAGAGCAGGTCCACGCGCCGCGCCAGGAGCGGATCCTGGATCTTCCCGTTCCAGGCCTTCAGCCGCGCGAAAGTCTTCGGATCGCTGAGAATCTCGGCCTGGACCTTTTCGTACAGCTCGGTCTTGCCGGGATCCCCGTGCGTGTAGAAGTTCCAGTACTCGCCGCTCATGCCGACGTTGAAGGTCTTGAATCCCGCCTCGAACATGTCCATGAAGATCCGGGCTTCATCGTCCATGGATGGCTCGGCCGCCGCCGGTTCCTCCGCCGCAATCATCGTTCCCACGCTGGCCACCCCCAAGAAAAGCAATACCGCCAGAGCCTTCACAGCCCCTCCTCCCCATTCTTTCTTCTGGAATCTCTCACGGGGAGGTCAGTCTACACGACTTGCGCTGTTTTCTGGGGGTCCAATCGCACTCCCGGCGATCCGCCGCAGCAAAAGCCGCCCCCTGCGGATTCTCTTTGCGCCGGCCGCGGATACCTCTATGAATGGGCCCAGGGCAGCTCTTACCCCAACATATCGTTCTCGTTGCAGGGTGTCGTTACTTTTTGGTACCAATTCTCGGCGTTTCCTTGACAGCCCAAAACCCGGGTGCTAGATTGCGCCATACCTATAGGCGGCGTGGTGGTGAGACCGAAAGCCAAATCCGGTCGCTGCAAGGCTTTCGGAAAGAATCGTCCGAGCTCTGGGCCACCCGTCCAATCACCCGATTTTTTCTGAAGGGACCCTGGCCACGCTTCAATGCGATGTCGCGTGGTGATCTGGAACGGGCGGACGAAACGAGCGCTACGGAACTTTCTTCTCTTTTGGAGGCTGACGCGATGTGGGACAAGAAAGAGAACAAGGAAGTGCCGGGACCGGGCAGCTTTTCCGCCGGGACCGGGTACACCAGCACGACGCCGCACTCCTCCCCGAGCCCTTCCGGCTTGAGCCGGCTGGTGAACATCGGCCAGACGATCTTCATCAAGGGCGAGCTCACCGGCACGGAAGACCTCACCATCGAGGGCCGGGTCGAAGGCAAGATTGAGCTGAAGGATCACAACCTCACGATCGGCCCGAACGGCAAGATCAAGGCCGACGTCTACGCCAAGAGCGTCGTCATCACCGGCGAGCTGCTGGGAAACGCCTACGCCTCCGAGAAGGTGGAGCTCACCAACTCCGGCATCCTGAAGGGCGACATCGTGGCACCGCGCATCGTCATCGCCGACGGGGCGCAGTTCAAGGGCACCGTCGACATGGAGAAGGGACCCAAGGGCCAGCAGCAGTCGCGCGATCAGGTGCGGCCGATGCAGGCAGTCCAGGGCGACCTGAACCAGCCGAAGGCGGCGCAGCATCCTCCGCAGGCTGGCTTCTCCCAGGCCGAAAAGCGCTAGAATCCCACGATCCGGATTCGGGGCCGGCCGGTACTCTCCGGCCGGCCCCGTCCCTCTGACGGAACGAGATGTTCGGACCCATGTTCAAGCGCCGCGACCCCGAGTCCCAAGGCCCCGGTCCCCTCCCCGGTGCCCCACATGCCGCCAAGGTGCAGACCTCGCACATCCTGCCGCGCCTCGCGAAGAAGCTGTCGATGATGAGCCACTCGCGCGTGTTGGACCTGGGGAGCGTCATCGGCGGAAATCTTCAGTTTTTCATCGAGCTGGGCTGCAAGGTCACGGCGGACAATCTCCTCAAGCCGGTGGAAAAAATCGCCGCGGACCAGTCCGGGAAGCTGGAGCTGGAGCATCCCGATGAGACCTTCGATGCCGTGATCGCCTGGGACGCGTTCGATTTCCTGCCGCGGGCCGACGCCAAGGCGTTCGCGGTGGACCTGCTGCGCATCATGAAGCCGGGAGGGCTGGTGTTCGCCTATTTCACCACCCGCGAGACCGAGCGGCGCGACCCCGGGCGCCGCTACCGCATCCTCGGGAAGGACCAGATCGAATGGCTCCCGGAGGGCAACACCCGCTCCCTGCGCCACATCTACCAGAACCGCGACATCAACCTGATGTTCGAGGGATTCAGGACCCACACCGCCTTCGTCCTGAAGAATGGCACGCGGGAGCTGCTGCTCGAGAAGAAGTCCCCCAACGACGTATCCCCCATGCCGGGTATCACGCCGCTGATCAAATCATAGCCAGCCCGCGATCGACCCTCTTACCGCGTTGCGTCTGGCAAGCCTCGGTCTTAGAAGGTCGAACGGCGCCCTTCCGTTCCAAATCCCGATCCCATACACGAAGTCATGTTTCGCAAGCCTCGCCATTGGCGGCTCGCCATCCTGTTCGTTCTCTTCCTACCAATCCATTGCTCCCGGGAAACGAACGTTCAGAAGAGCCTGGATAACCCGGTGCCATCCGGGACTTGTGGACAGGCTCAGACGGAGGCCTTCCGCCTGGTGCAGAAAGCGGATTACGAGGCGGCGCTGCGAAGGTACCACGACTCCTTGTCGCTGTGTGGCGACAGCGCGGGCTCGCTGCAACGGAGCCAGTTCAGGATCACGGACATCGGTCGAGCGGCACCTGCGCAATGTCCTCGAGTGCTCGAGCTCTTTCGCGAGGTTCCCCCTTCAGAGCGCATCGATTACCTGCAAAACTCCCTGGCGGTCCATTCCTTTTGCTCATCCGATAACTTGGCTCCCTACCTTGACCACCTGGTAGAGGCTGAATCGAGAGAGACCTACGGCGCTGAGGGCTCGCTATTCCATGATCTCGTCGAGGAATATGAAAATGCTCGATTATCGCGGTGGGCTAAGAAGCCGGAGCTCCACCTTCAGCACCTGAAGTCCGCCACCCGGGCGCTATGTCGTGGAGATATACTTCCGGAGGCGATTCGTTCGCTTGAGAAGGGAAACGGGACGGAGCAAACCCCGGTGAGCGGGACCCTGGGGTTGTGGATACTGCAGCCCGCCGCTTCCATCGACAAAGAAACCCGGTCTTGCCTTGCCGCGGCCGCCGCAAGGATGCAAGCAAGCCTGCCTCGTTTTCACCCTGAGTTTCAGCGCCAGGCGAATGAGTGCTTGACTGGCGTCAGAAGCTGCCCAATTGACGGTGCTTGTGCCGAATCTCAAATAAAGTGCTTGCCGCGGCGCCAGGCCTCGGCCAGGGGGATTTTCAGGTCGCGGCAGAGGAACAGGGTCTGACGCTGTTCGTAGGGCATCGCCCAGGGCGAGGTCTCGAAAGTCCGCAGCTCGGTCAGCGTTCCACAGGTCGATTCCAGATCTTCCCGCTCGCTTCCCACGATGAGAAAAGCGCTCGCCCCCGACGGCGGCCCCCAGAAATAGCCGCTGTTGTGCTGCGTCGCCGCTTCCGGAAGGCCGAGCCTGCGGCCGTAATAGTTGAGCGCGCCGGCCTCGCCGTAGTTTCGGGTCACGATGCCGGTGACGGCGCGGACCACGGCGGGCAGCTGCCGGTAGGCCTGCGCCACTCCGGCTGCCAGCTCCTGCCAGCCGAACCGGTCGGCGAAATGCTGCGGCAGCGGCCCTTGCCTCTGGTTCTCCCCGCTGGCCGGCTCGACTCCGAGCGCTTTCTGGTAGGCAACGAAGCGCTCGACCGGCAGGACGGGGACAGCGAAAGGCGCCGTCAAGGCCCCTCCTATTAATAGGAGGGCTCCCACCCCCCAGGCGAGGGCGGGCCGGCGCCGCTCCCCCGTGCCGGCCACGGCGCAGGCGCCCGCCGCGAGCAGCGGCGGGTAGGCGGCGACCAGGTAGTAGGGCTTGCTCCGCTGAAGCGCCAGGATCAGGAAGGTCAGGACGAAGATGATCCCGATGAGCCGGTAGCGACCCCCCGAGTGCGCCCACAGGAAGCCCAGTCCCGCCAGCGACAGGACGATGTTGAAAGGATGCATCTCCAGGAGCTGACTCGTGGTGAAGCCCCAGAAGCCGAGCGCCGCGATCTTGCGCGTTGCCGCGTTGTGCATGAACTCGAGCGTCGCCCAGTCATGCGTCGCCTGCCAGAGCAGGTAAGGAAGGAAGAGCAGGATCGCCAGAACGCCGCCGATCCAGATCTCGCGGCGGGCAAGCTCGCGTCGGTGTGAGGTCAGAAGGAGCGCGCCGGCGAGCGCGGCGCCCAGGGTCAGCAGGCTGATCTTGTTTTGCAGGCCGATCCCCAGGACGAGGCCTAAGGAAATCCACAGCGATGAGCGGCCGGTGCGCAGGAACCGAATCAGAATGAGAAACGCGGCCGCCCAGGCCACCAGGTCGAACGCGTTCATCGAATAGAAGCCGGTGATTCCCAGGTAGGAGGGAACGGTGAGCGCCGCCACCGCCGCCAGACCCTGTCCGAGAAGATTCGCGTCCATCTCGCGCGCCATCCAGCCTGTCAGGATGACGAGAATCGCGCCGCACAGGGCGGGAAGCATCCTCAAGGCAGGAAGCGAGTCGCCGAACAGGCTGCGCCACCCTGCCAACAGAGCGATCGACAGCGGCGGGTGGTCGACGTAGCCCCAATCGAGATGCCGGGCGCAGTCGAGGTAGTAGAGTTCGTCCCGGAAAATCGGATAGCGCCCACCGGTCGTCGCATGCAGCGCCAGGATCGCCAGGGCCGGAATCCCCACGGCGAGCGCGGTCCTCATCAACTCCGACCGCCGTTCCGAATCTCGCACCGGGGCGCGGGACCCCTGGAGGGCGCCCACGGGAACGTCCGCCTCGCTCAACGGTAGAGATCCCCCTGCAGGTATTTGAGACCGGAGTCGCACACCACCGTGACCACCCGCTTGCCGGGACCGAGCTTCTGCGCCTGCCGCAGGGCGACCCAGACGTTCGCACCCGAGGTGATACCGCCGAAGATCCCTTCCTCGCGTGCCATGCGGCGCGCCGTCTCGTAGGCGTCGGCATCGGTCACGGGAACGATCTCGTCCGCCAGGTCCAGCCGGCAGATCGAAGGAACGAATCCGGGGCCCGTCCCCTCCAGGCGATGCCCTCCGGTCGGCTTCATTCCGGACAGCGCCCGCGAGACGGCAGGCTCGAAGGCAACGCAGCGGACGCCGGGCGCCTTGCGCTTCAGCATCTCGGCGTTCCCCGAGAAGCAGCCGCCGGTCCCCACGCCCATGACGAAGGCATCCACCCTTCCATCGAGCGCGGTGAGGATCTCCTCGGCCATCGCATGGTAGGCCTGGCGGTTGTCGGCATTGTTGAACTGATCGGTCCAGAACGCGTCCGGCTCTTCCGCCAGCTCGCGCGCCCGCTCGATGATCGCCTGGATCAGCTCGGCCGTGACTTTGCCGTTCACGCTCGGGATCACCTCGACCTCCGATCCGAAGGCGCGCATCGTCTGCAGCTTCTCCTCGGCGAAGGCGTCGGACGAGACGAAGTGCCCCCGATACCCTTTCACCGCGCAAACCATCGCCAGCGAGCTTCCGGTGCTCCCTCCGGTGTACTCGACCACCTTGCCGCGCGGCCGCAGCTGTCCGCGGCGCTCGGCCCCTTCCACCATCGACAGGGCCATCCGGTCTTTCATGCTGCCGGTGGGGTTGGCTCCCTCGTATTTCACGAAGATTTCCGCGCTTCCGGTCCCGGGGAGCCGCTCCAGGCGGATGAGGGGCGTCCTGCCGATCGACGACAACAGGTTCTTCATCGACGTCTCCTTCGTTGCAAGCGGGTCTGGGGCGAGGCCCCGACTATACGCTCGCGCCCGCCGCCACGGCAACGGCCTTTGCACCACGACGGATGCCGCAACGGCGCATTGCACGGGTTGATCGGAGCGCGCGCGGTGTGCTACGTTTCGCATCCTTCTTACTCACACTCCGGGAGCTCTTCCATGGCGGTGACGCGGCAGATCCGGTTCGGCGACGGCGACGTGTGCGTGATGGTGGGAACAATGAAAGGACTGTTCCTGCTGCGCTCGCGCGGCGGCAGGCGCTCGGAGTGGGAGCTGGGCGGGCCCCACTTCCCGGGGCACAGCGTCTACGGCGTGGGATTCGACTCGCGCGCCGGCCGCAACCGGCTGTTCGCCGCCAACCACAGCTTCCACTGGGGCGCGGTGCTCCAGTTCTCCGACGATTTCGGCAGGAGCTGGACGGCGCCGGAAGCCTCCGGTGTGAAGTTCCCCGCCGACGCCGGCGTCTCGCTCAAGCAGATCTGGCAGATTCGGCCCGGCCGCGCCGAGGAGCCCAACGTGCTCTACTGCGGCGTCGAGCCGGCCGCGATCTTCGAGTCGAAGGATGCCGGGGAGAGCTGGTCGCTCGTGCGCGGGCTGCACGATCACCCGCATCGGGAGCGCTGGGAGCCGGGCGGCGGCGGACTCTGCCTGCACACCATCCTTCCCGATCCTTCGGACCGCAAGCGCATGGTGGTGGCGATCTCCACCGGCGGGGTGTATCGCACCGACGATGGCGGCAAGAGCTGGCGCCCGCGCAACCAGGGGATTCGCGCCGAGTTCCTTCCCGACAAGCACCCCGAGTTCGGGCAGTGCGTCCACAAGGTGGTGATGCACCCCGATCGGCCGGAGCGTCTCTTCGCCCAGAACCACTGGGGTCTCTACCGCAGCGACAACGGGGGCGATTCCTGGGAGGACATCGCCCGCGGCGTCCCCTCCGATTTCGGCTTCCCCATGGCGATCCATCCGCACGACCCCGACACCGTCTACATCGTTCCGCTGGAGTCGGACCAGTTCCGCTGCACGCCGGAGGGGAAGCTGCGGGTCTACCGCACGCGCAACGCCGGCAGCTCGTGGCATCCCATGACACGCGGCCTGCCTCAGAAAAACGCCCTGGAAACGGTGCTGCGCGACGCTCTATCCGTCGACACCCTGGCCCCGGCCGGCGTCTACTTCGGCACGCGCAGCGGGCAGGTGTACGGATCGCGCGACGACGGCGATTCCTGGCGGCTGCTGATGGGAGGTCTGCCGCCGATCGTGAGCGTGCGGGCCGTGGTGATCGGAGAAACCGGCAAGGCTTCGCGCAAGTCTTCCTCCGGTGCCCGGCGCAGGAAGGCTGCTTCGCCCCGCCGGCGACGCCCGGCCAAAAAGGCGCCCACCGCCCGGCGCCGCGGAGCGCGCAAGGGCTCTTCCCGGCGCTGATATGACCATCCTGTTCCACATCGCCTCTCCCCTGCGCAGCTACACCCGCGGCGACGCGCGCGTCGCCGTGACGCTGCCCTCGGGCACCGTCTCCGATGCGATGGAAGCGCTGTGCGCGCTGCATCCCGGGCTGCGCGATCGCCTGCTCAACGAGCAGGGGGAGGTGCGGCCGCACGTGAATATCTTCGTCGGGAGCGAGAGCATCCGCTATTCCGGCGGGATGGACACGCCGCTGCCGGGAGACTGTGAGATCTCCCTGCTGCCCGCGGTGAGCGGCGGCGCCGCGACCGGGCCCGTGCGCGACGACATCCGCAACATAGCCATCATCGCCCACGTCGACCACGGCAAGACCACCCTGGTGGACCGCCTCCTGCAGCAGACGGGCACATTCCGCTCGAACGAGCGGCTGATCGAGCGGGTGATGGACAGCAACGATCTCGAGCGCGAGCGCGGCATCACCATCCTCGCCAAGAACACCTCGGTCCGCTTCCGGGGCGTGAAGATCAACATCGTAGACACCCCGGGGCACGCCGATTTCGGCGGCGAGGTGGAGCGCACTCTCACGATGGTCGACGCCGTGCTGCTGCTGGTGGACGCGGCGGAGGGGCCGATGCCCCAGACCCGCTTCGTCCTCAAGAAATCGCTCGAGCTCGGACACAAGCCGATCGTCGTGATCAACAAGGTGGACCGGCCGGACGCCCGGCCCCATGAAGTCCTCGATGCGGTGTTCCAGCTCTGTTTGGATCTGGGGGCGAGCGAGGCCCAGCTCGACTTCCCGGTGATCTACGCCTCGGCCAAGCTGGGGTACGCCCGGCGCGAGCTGGAGGACACCGACACCGACGTGCTTCCGCTGCTCGAGACGATCCTGGAGAAGGTCGCCCCTCCGGCGGGCGACGTGGACGGCGACTTCCAGATGATCGTGACTAACATCGAGTACAACGACTATCTGGGCCGGCTCGCGATCGGCAGGGTCCTCAAGGGGCGCGTCCACGCGGGGAGCGATTTGGCGCTCATGAAGCTGGACGGGACCGATGAGCGGGCCCGGGTGACGCGGCTGAGCATCTTCGAAGGACTCAAGCGGGCCGACGTCGACGAGGCCGCGGCGGGGGAGATCATCGCCCTGGCCGGCTTCCCCGACGTGGCCATCGGCGAGACGATTGCCGATCCGCTGAATCCTGTGGCGCTGCCGGCCATCCGCGTCAGCGAGCCGACCCTGTCGATGGAGTTCCTGGTCAACGACTCCCCTTTCGCCGGCACCGAGGGGAAGTACGTCACCTCGCGCCATCTGCGCGAGCGGCTGGAGAAGGAGACGCGCAGCAACGTGAGCCTGCGGGTCGACGAGACCGACTCCCCCGATTGCTTCGTCGTGTCGGGCCGCGGCGAGCTGCACCTCGCCATCCTGGTCGAGACGATGCGCCGTGAAGGCTATGAGTTCCAGCTGTCGCGCCCGCGCGTCATCCTGAAGCAGGAGGGGGACACCGTCCTCGAGCCGATGGAGCACCTGGTGGTGGACGTCGAGGAGGAGGCGCTCGGCGTGGTCATGGAAAGGCTCGGAACGCGGCGCGCCGAGATGAGCAACATGACCGGGGCGGGCACCGGCCGGGTGCGCGTGGAGTTCTCCATTCCGGCCCGCGGCCTGATCGGCTTCCGCAACGAGTTCCTGAGCGAGACTCGCGGCAGCGGGATCATGAGCCACGTCTTCGAAGGGTACGGCCCGCATCGCGGCGAGATTCCCGGGCGGACGCGCGGCGCCCTGGTGGTCAAGGAGCCGGGTCTCAGCGTTTCCTACGCCCTCTCCAACCTGCAGGACCGCGGATCGATGTTCATCGGCCCCGGCGTGAAGGTCTACGAGGGGATGATCGTCGGCGAGCACTCGCGCGACACCGACCTGGTGGTCAACGTCTGCAAGAAGAAGCACCTCACCAACATGCGCGCCTCGGGCTCCGACGAGGCGATCCGCCTCACCACGCCCCGCGCCATGGGGCTGGAGCAGTGCATCGAGTTCATCAACGACGACGAGCTGGTGGAGGTGACCCCTCGATCCATCCGCCTGCGCAAGCGCCTGCTGGGCTATCAGGACCGGCGTCGCTCCGAGCGCGAGGTGGTGGAGGCCCTCTGACCCGCCTGAAGCGCTTCGCCCACCGGGGAGCGTCGGCCCTCGCCCCGGAAAACACCCTGGCCGCTTTCGACCTCGCGATACGGCTGGGCTGCGATTGGATCGAGACCGACCTTCGCCTCACCGCCGATCATGTCCCCATCCTCATCCACGACACGCATGTCGAGCGCACCACCGACGGCAAGGGGCGGGTGGACAGCTTCTCCCTGCCGCAGCTGCGCCGCCTGGAGGCCGGGACCTGGGGGAAGTGGAGCCTCCGCGGTGAGAGAATTCCAACGCTGGACGAGCTGCTGGAGTGGGGGCGCGGCGTCCGCTGCGGCATGAACCTGGAGATCAAGGAGGATTTTCACGTCGACGAGCTGGTGCGGCAGCTGGCGGCGCGATTCACAGGCTCCCGCTCCCTGGACCGCGTCCTTTTCTCCTCGTTCCGAGCCGACGACCTGCTCCGTCTGCGCGCCGCCTTTCCCCAGGCCAGGCTCGCCTGGCTCGCCTCGCGGCAAAGCCGCGGACTGACGCCGCTCGATCGCCGTGTTCGCCTGGCGGCCATGCACCCGAAAGACCGTCTGATCAACCCCCGGCTGGTGAAGCGCTGCCACCGGCTGGGGCTGGCGGTGCACGTCTGGGTGGTGAATCAGCCGCGGCGCCTGGCGGAGCTGGAGACCCTGCCGGTGGATGGGGTGATGACGGACGATCCCAGGCTCTTCACGATGTGAGACAATTCGTCGATGTGCATCGACGCGCGCAAGCCCAAGTGTCACAGGGTTTTCCCCAGTCCCTCCCGCCGCAGCGGTCCTCCTGCCATCGGGGCTTGCCAAAAGCCTCCGAATCGATATATTTAACCCCGCATTTTTGGAGACCTGCTTGCCCACTTCCGATATGGTCCTCCACGAGGAAGACTTCCAGGCAATCCGCGATCTGATCCTGAAGCTTCGCAACGAAGCCAACGCCCGGATCGTCTGCCTGGTCGATCGGAACGGCCAGCAAATCGCCAGCGTCGGCGACGTCCAGGGCCTCGACGTGACCGCGCTGGCATCGCTCGCGGCGGGCAACGTCGCCGCCACCGACAGCCTGGCCCGTCTGATCGGCGAGAAGGACTTCTCGACCCTCTACCACGAGGGGGAGAAGGACAACCTCCACCTCTCGATGGTGGGGGGCAGAGTGATTCTCGTGGTGATCTTCGACGAGCGCTCCTCCCTTGGGCTGGTCCGCCTGCGGGTCAAGAAGTATGTCCCGGAGCTGGGGGCGGCGCTGGAGAAGATGCAGCTCCGCTCCAGCAAGGCCCGCAGCGGCAAGACCGCGGCCGCCTCCCCTTTCACCGACATTACCGACGAGGATATCGACAGCCTCTTCGGGAACTGAGGCGGGTCCGCCGATGACGTTCATCAACTACGCCGCCCGCGAGATCAACTGCAAGATCGTCTATTACGGGCCGGGCCTGGGCGGCAAGACCACCAATCTCAAGTGGATCTACGGTAAGAGCAACCCGACCTCGCGCGGCAAGCTGATCTCATTGGCGACCGAAACCGACCGCACCCTGTTCTTCGATTTCCTCCCGCTGGACCTCGGCACCATCCGGGGCTTCAAAACCCGCTTCCACCTCTATACCGTGCCCGGGCAGGTCTTCTACGACGCCAGCCGCAAGCTCATCCTGAAAGGGGTCGACGGCGTGGTCTTCGTTGCCGACTCGCAGGCCGCCCGCATGGAGGCGAACCTGGAGTCGCTGAAGAACCTGCACGCGAACCTCCGGGACCAGGGCTACGACCTGGCGAAGGTCCCCTACGTCCTCCAGCTGAACAAGCGCGACACTGCCAGCGCCGTGCCGGCGGAGGAGATGAGGAAGGCGCTGGCGGTGCGGGGCGAGCCGGTCTTTGAGGCAATTGCCCAGAACGGGACCGGCGTCTTCGACACGCTGAAGGCCATCGCCCGGATGGTCCTGGTAGAGCTGCGCAAGACCGCCTGACCCCCCAGGGGAATATTGACACCCCCTCCCCTCCTCCCTATAATCACGGGTTCCACAGCAGCAAAAGGGGTGTGCATGTACGCCATCATCCGCTCCGGCGGTAAGCAGCACAAGGTCTCCAAGGGCGACGTGTTGAAGCTCGAGAAGCTCGACAAGAAGGTCGGGGAGAAGGTCGAGTTTTACGAAGTCCTCTTCGTCGGCGGCGAGAAATCGGGCGTCAAGGTCGGCCAGCCTCTGGTTTCCGAGGCGCGCGTGGTCGCCACCGTCCTGGGCGAGGGAAAGACCAAGAAGGTCCTGGTGTTCAAGAAGAAGAAGCGCAAGCAGTACCGGCGCACTCAGGGACACCGCCAGCAGTACGTCTCCGTGAAAGTGGAAGACATCATCGTGTAAACGCCGGGGGCCGCAGGCCCCGGGCAGCTCCAGAGGCGCGCCATGGCTCACAAGAAGGCGGGCGGAAGCTCGAGAAACGGCCGGGACAGCAACTCCCAGAGGCTCGGCGTGAAGGTCTTCGGAGGCGAGAAGGTCACCGGCGGGGCCATCCTGGTCCGCCAGCGCGGGACCGTCATCAAGCCCGGGACCAACGTCGGGCGCGGCAAGGACGACACCCTCTTCGCCAAGATCGACGGCACCGTCGTCTATCGCGACCGGGGCCGCCACGGCAAGTTCGTCAGCATCCAACCTCTGAGCTGACCATCCGCCCGCGGCTGAGTCTCGCCGCCGTCGCGGAGCCATCCCCGTCGGGAGGACCGCCATGTTCATCGACCACGCCAAGATCTTCGTCCAGGCGGGGGCCGGGGGGAACGGGTGCGTCTCGTTCCGCCGCGAGAAATACGTTCCGCACGGCGGGCCGGATGGCGGAGACGGGGGTGAGGGGGGCTCGGTCTTCCTCGAGGTGAACGCGTCGCTCTCCACGCTGAGCCCATTCAAGACACGCAGGCACTTTCGGGCAGGACGCGGCCAGCACGGCAAGGGGAGCAACAAGGCAGGGCGCAGCGGCAAGCCGATCACGCTGCTGGTCCCCCCGGGGACGACCGTCGCCGAAGGCGACTTCCTGCTGACCGATCTGACGCAGGTCGGAACCCTCTGGATGGCGGCCAAGGGGGGGCGCGGAGGACGCGGCAACTCGCATTTCGCCAGCTCCACCCATCAGACGCCGATGGAGGCGGAGCCGGGAGAAGCGGGGCAGGAGCGCTGGCTGACCCTCGAGCTCAAGCTCCTGGCGGAGGTGGGGCTGATCGGCTTCCCGAATGTGGGAAAATCGACCCTCATCTCGCGAATCTCCGCGGCGCGGCCCAAGATTGCCGACTATCCCTTCACCACCCTGACTCCTAACCTCGGGGTGGTGGATCTGGGTGATTTCAGGACCTTCGTGGTGGCCGACATCCCGGGCCTGATCGAAGGAGCGCACGAAGGGCACGGCCTCGGGATCCGCTTCCTGCGCCACGTAGAGCGCACCCGGCTGCTGGTGCATCTCGTGGATCCCGCCGCCGGGGAAGACCGCGATCCGCTCCGCGACTGGCAGGTGATCAACCAGGAGCTGAAGGAGTATCGAAGCGGACTGGAGCTCAAGCCCCAGATCCTGGTGATCAACAAGATGGACACGCGCCCGGAGGAGGATCGGCTGCGCCCGCTCGAGAAGGAGGCGCGCCAGCGGGGTATTCCCGTCGCGCGCATCTCGGCGGTCAGCGGCGAGGGGCTCGGCGAGCTGAACGAGGCGATCTGGAAGCAGCTCCAGCCGCTGCGACGGCAGGAGGCAGCCGGCGGCGCGACGCCGCCGGAAGGAGGGAGCCGGCCATCCGCATCAACCGCAAGCTAGATATTGTCCGCAAAGCGGCCCTGGAGAAGAAGGCCGCCGACCCGCTGGCGCTGGACGTGACCGGCGCCTGCTCCTTCGCTGATCTCTTCTTCATCTGCACCGGGCAACAGAAGCGCCAGGTGCAGGCCATCGCCGATGCCATCGAGGCGGTTCTCAAGAAGGAGAAGCTCTCCCCCAGCCATGTCGAGGGGTACGGTACGGGAGAGTGGGTTCTGATGGATTACGATGATTTGATCGTCCACATCTTTACTCCCGAGAGGCGGGATTTCTTCTCGCTGGAGCGGCTTTGGGGCGATGTCCCGCGCTGGGAGGCGGCTGAAAAGCCAAAGAAAAAAAGGACTTCCGGCTCCCGGCGAAGTTGACTTCGCGCAGACCGGCGCCCATATTCCCCTCCTGGTGAGCCACGCGGCTCGCGGAGAAGGAATATGCCGTTTGTGGTGGGAAACACCGCGCTGAGCCTGCTCCACTCCGATCCGGAGATGCGCCGGATCCTGGAGCTCGCCGGACGCGTCGCCGCCAGCGACGCCAACGTCCTGATTACCGGCGAGAGCGGCACCGGCAAGACCTTGCTGGCGGCCACGCTGCACCGGCAGAGTCCGAGGGCCTCCGGACCGTTCGTCACCGTCAGCTGCGCGAACATTTCCGAGGACTTGCTCGAGAGCGATCTCTTCGGACACGAGAAGGGGGCGTTCACCGGCGCCGAATCGCGCCGCATCGGCAGGTTCGAGCAGGCTCACGGCGGCACGCTCTTTCTGGACGAGGTGAGCGAGCTGGGGCCGCGGCTGCAGGGGAAGCTGCTGCGGGTGGTGCAGGAGCGCAGCTTCGAGCGCCTGTCGGGAGACGAGACGATCCAGGTCGATATCCGGCTCATCGCCTCCTCGGGCGCGGATCTCGAGGCGGCGGCCCGGGACGGGAGCTTCCGGAAGGACTTGTACTACCGGCTGAACGTGATCGCGCTGCGCCTTCCCGCGCTGCGGGAGAGGCCGGACGACATCCAGCTCCTGGCCGACGCGTTCCTGGAGGAAGCCGCCTCCCGCCACTCGCGCGGGGCGCTGCGCTTCGATTCGGAGACGCGGGAGCTTTTGCGGTATTATCCCTGGCCGGGAAATGTTCGCGAGCTGAAGAACGTTGTGGAGAGGGCGGTCATCGCCGCCACGGGAACGGCCATCGGCCCGGGGGATCTCCCCCTCTCGGCTTCGGACCGCACGGAAGCAATCCTGCGGGCCGCTACCTCCGAGATGCTGACGCTGGACCGGCTCGAGGCGGCCTACATTCGTGAGGTACTCCGGACGACCCGAGGCAACAAGACGGAAGCGGCGAGAATCCTGGGGATCAACCGGAAGACGCTGCTCGAAAAGCGCAAGCGCTACGGCATCCCCTGACGGGAGCGAGGCACGACAAGAATGACCAAAAAGCAGATAGATACGATGAGGAAGAAGCTCCAGGACAAGCGTCGGGCGCTGGTGGCGGCTTACGTCACGAACAAGAACTACGGCCGCGACACCGAAGACGGCGACACGCAGGACATCGCCGACAAGGCCTCGAACGCCTACACCAAGGAGTTCCTCTACTCGCTCAGCAACACCGATCGGAACGTCCTGCAGCTGGTCGACGACGCGCTGGAGCGCCTCAAGCACGGCCACTTCGGGGTCTGCATGGAGTGCGGCGAGAAGATGCTCCCCAAGCGGCTGGACGCCGTCCCCTGGGCCCGCCATTGCATCTCCTGCCAGGAGCGGGAGGAAAAAGGGCTCCTCTGATCGAAGGCCCTTGAGGCCCTCGAGGCGATCGTGAAGCTGAGAACCTTCCTGATGCTCCTGGCCGCCTCGGGGCTGGTCTTCGTCCTTTCCCTCCTCTACACGCCCAACCGGGAAATTCTGAACCAGAAAATCTTCCTGGCCGAGAGCCTCTCGATGCCGGTGTGGGGCACCTTTCTGCTGGTCGCCCTGGCGTCGATGGCGGTGCCGGTCCTGTTCGGACTGCTGCGCGACGTGAAGCAGGTCATGGACAGCGTCACCCGCCGGCGCGCGCTCAAGACCCGCAAGGAAATCGAGGTGCGCTACGTCCTCGGGATCGAGGCGATCCTCAACGGGCGCGAGGAGAGGGCGCTGGAACACTTCAACGCCATCCTGCAGATGGACCCCGGCCATTTCGAATCGCTGATCAAGGCGGGCGACGTGCACCGCGACCTGGGACGCACGGCCCAGGCGTTGGAGCTGCACCGGCGGGCCCGCCAGGCGCGCGAGAACGACCTGCGTCCTCTGTTCGCGCTGGTGGACGATTACGAGAGTGCCGGCGACACGGTCCTGGCGCGCGAGACGTTGACCCAGATCATCGAGCGCAAGCCGAAGCGCGCGCTCAGCGCCTACCGCAAGCTGCGCGCCCTGCTGGTGCGCGAGGAGGCCTGGGAGGAGGCACAGGAGATCCAGCGGAAGATCGAGGAGCTGTGCGGCGAGACGCTGCGCAAGGAGGACCGCCGCTACCGGACGGGCATCCCCTACCAGGTCGCCGTGCGCCACGCGGCGGAGGATCGGCCGAAGGAGGCGATGGCGATCCTGCGGCGCCTGCTGAAAGAGCAGCCCGACTTCGTCCCGGCCGCCTGGAAGCTCGGGAAGGTGCTGATCGCCGCGGGTGAGTCGGATGATGCAGTGGAAATCTGGAGGCGCGGCTTCGAGGCCACCTCCTCCGCCGTCTTCCTGACCGCCCTGGAGGACCATTTCCTGCAGCTCGAGGAGCCGGAACGCGCCATCGAGGTATTCAAGCAAATGGCCTGGAAGGCGAAGCGCGACGTCGTCCCCCGCTTTTTCCTGGGAAAGCTCTACTACCGACTCGAGATGCTGGACGAGGCGCTGGATGTGTTCCGCGCCCTCCGTCCCAAGGTGAGCTACGGACCGACGATCTCCTTCTACATCGCCCGGATCCTGGAGCGCCGCGGCGATCCGCTGCAGGCCGCCCGCGAGTACAACCACCTGCTCGGGCAGATGGACCCGCTGCGGCTGGAATTCCGCTGCGGCTCCTGCTCGACGCGCTATTCGGCCTGGCGCGACTACTGCGAGACCTGCGGCGAGTGGAACACCATCCAGCTCGATCTGAAGGAACAGCTCACACTCGAGGAGATGGGCTTCAATCCCGCGATCGTCTACGCCTCGCAGGAATCGCAGGAATCCAACGAAATCGCCTGAAGCCGGCGGTGCGGCAGGGGTTCAGCGCCGCCCGGGGGAAGGATCGTGCCGCTCCGCCTGGCGGCGGAGCATTTCCTTCACGGGCACGGGAAGATCGTTCCAGTGGGTGCCGCTGAGAGCTCCCTGAAGCGCATAGAGAAGGTTCTCGGTCGCGCCCGCCTCACAGGCCCGGATTCTCTGGTAGGCCTGCACCGCACCCACGCGCCGCAGCTCGGCCTCGTCGTAGATCCCGATGCCGTTGAGCCAGCGCTCGGTCACCTTGCCGATGTTCTTCAGCTCGGAGAGGGTCGAAGCTCTTTCGCGATCGTCTCCGCTCGATATCACGACTCCTCCTTCGGGTCCGGCGCGCGCGGCGCGCCTCACTATAGCTCCGCCGCGAAACGGGGAGCAAGAGGAAATCAGCTCACCACCGGGCCTTGCCGGAAATCTCGGCGAGCCGCTGGCGAAACCGCCGGCGCCACCCTTCCGGCAAGCTCTCCAGTCGCGCTGCCTGGTCCAGCGTGCCGGCATCGGCGTCGGCGCCGTCAAAGGTGAGTCGCTGGATTGCGGAGACCGTCAGGCTGCCTGCATCGCGAAACTCGAGCTCCACCTCGTCGTCCGCCTCCAGCGTCCCCGCAACCGCGACGCGGAGGTAGAAGCCCGATCGGAGGCTCTCCAGGAAGCGCTGTGGGAAAGTATCGTCCTCCATCCTGATGCCCAGCTTGAAGCAGGGAACCCGCGGTTGGGAGATCTCGAGCAGCGCCGAGCCGATGCGGTAGCGATCGCCGATGCGCGCCTCGTCCTCGGTCAGTCCCGAAAGGGTGAGGTTCTCGCCGAACTGGCCATAAGGCAGAGCACGGCCCAGCTCGGCGCTCCAGGTCGGGTAGTGCTCCATCGGATAGGCGTAAACCGCCTTGTCCACACCGCCGTGCACCCGCAAGTCGGCCTGCCCGTCGCCCTCCAGGTGGAGCGCCCCGACCTCCACCTTTCCCTCCACCGGCACCTTGAAGATGCCCGTGCGCACCTTGCGCCCCTGCCATGCGATCGTCCTGGGCTTTCCGACATTTACCGATACGACCTTCATGCGGGGCTCCTCTTTCCAGGCGGGATGCGCCGGTCACCCCTTGGATGCAGCGTCCCCGTCCGGCGATTCCAATCTTCCGCGGAACAGCCTGATGCCGCGGAGTTGACTCGCCGCGCCCGATCTCATACCCTCTCGGGACTCTTGCACCTTGTCTTGCAGGGCTCCCGCTCCCCGCACAGGACATCCCGTGACGAGAATCCTGAACCGGCCGAGGCGCCGGAGAGATCCCGCCGGGAAGCTCTTTAGGATGTGGCCATGACCCGTATCGCCAATCGAAGCAGCCTGCCGCTGGCGCTCATCGTGCTGGACGGCTGGGGACACAGCGAGCGACAGGATTTCAACGCGGTGGCGCATGCCGACGCGCCGCACCTGCGCCAGATTCTCGAGGACTATCCTCGGACGCTGCTGCGCGCTTCCGGCGAGGCCGTCGGTCTCCCCACGGGGGTGATTGGCAACTCGGAGGTCGGACACATCTGCATGGGGGCGGGACGGGTCGTCTTCCAGGACCTGAGCCGCATCAATCTCGCGATCGAGTCGCACGAGCTGGATCGCAACGAGGTCCTGCTCGAGCTGATCGACCGGGTCCGGGCAGCCAAGGGGCGCCTGCACCTGATGGGCCTGGTCTCCGACGGCGGCGTGCACAGTCATCTCGATCATCTCAAAGCTCTCCTGCGCATCGCCCGGCGGCGGGACGCGGGCGAGATCTTCATCCATGCCTTCACCGACGGGCGCGACACTCCGCCGCGCTCCGGTCTCGGTTACCTTAAGGATTTGAGCGCTTACCTCGAGATCGAAGGGGCCGGCTCGATCGCCACGGTCGTCGGCCGCTATTTCGCGATGGATCGGGACAACCGCTGGGATCGGACGGAGAAAGCCTACCGTGCTCTGGTGTTCCGCGACGGGACCGTGGGAGATCGCGTCGAATCTGTGGTGCAGTCGGCCTACGAGGCGGGCGTCACCGACGAGTTCCTCCCCCCGGCCGTCCTCCCCGTCAAGGGAGACCTCGCTGCCGGCGCCATACGGGACGGCGACGCCCTTCTGTTCTTCAATTTCCGCGCCGATCGGGCCCGGCAGCTCACCCGCGCCCTTGCCGACAAGGAGTTCGATCGCTTCGACCGCGCCCCGGTCCCGCGCCTCGCCGGCTTCGCCGGCATGACGCGCTACGACCGGAGCTTCTCGCTGCCGTTCTTCTTCCCGCCCCAGAACATCGAGGGGAACTTCGGGCAGGCCCTGTCGGCGGCCGGTTTGCCACAGCTGCGCCTCGCCGAGACTGAAAAATATGCGCATGTCACCTTCTTCTTCAACGGCGGCGAGGAGCGTACCTACTCCGGGGAGGAGAGGATCCTGGTGCCGTCGCAGAAGGTGGCCACCTACGATCTCAGGCCTGAGATGAGCGCCCCCGGCATCGCGCAGGAGCTCATCCGCAAGGTGGGAGAGAAGAAGGACCTGGTGGTCATCTTGAATTTCGCCAACTGCGACATGGTCGGCCACACCGGGGTCTACGCGGCGACGGTGTCGGCGGTCGAGGCGGTGGACCGCGCCGTCGGCTCGGTCCTGAAGGCGATCCGCGAAAAGGGCGGCACCGCCCTGGTCACCGCGGATCACGGAAACGCCGAGCAGATGGTCGATTACGCCACCGGAGAGCCGCATACCGCGCACACCACGAATCCGGTCCCCTGCGTGCTGGTCAGCGAGCGCCACAAGGGGAAAAAGCTCCGGGAAGGCGGCCTGCTTTCCGACGTTGCCCCGACCTTGCTCGAGATCCTGGAGCTGGACGCACCCAACGAGATGGAGGGCCGATCCCTGATTTCGGGGTGAGGCTTGACGTTTCCGACCTTCCGGCGGCTCCTCGCGCCACTGGCCGCCGCGCTCCTCCCGGCCGACTGCCTGGTCTGCCGTGGCCCCCTTCCCGCCATTCAGGAAGGTGGAGTCTGTCCGCCATGCTGGCGGTCCTTCCGCCGGCTGGAGGGACCCTGCTGCCGGCGCTGCGGCGAGCCGGTGTTCGCCTTCGAGCATCCCTCGCCGACTCCCGCCTACCTGTGCGGCGAATGCCGGCATCGCGACCGCCCTTTCGATCGCTGCCGGTCATCTGGGATTTACGAAGGGTCGCTGCGCGACGCCATCCACCGGGTGAAGTTCGATGGTGAGCGCGCCCTCGGACGCCGCCTCGGCCGATGGATGTTCCGTTCCCTTGCGGGCGAGACCGCCGAGGTCGACTGGATCGCACCGGTGCCGCTGCACCCGCGCCGGGTGCGCGAGCGCGGCTTCAACCAGTCGGAGCTGTTGTCCCTGGCGGTCGCCGAGGCCTCAGGCGTGCCGCACGCACCGCGCCTGCTCCTCAAGACGACGCCTACTCGCTCGCAAACCACGCTCGGCAAGCGTGACCGCCGCCGGAACCTGCGCGGGACCTTCGCCCTCGGACCCGGCGCGGCGGTTCTGGGAAAGCGCATTCTGCTGGTGGACGATATCTTCACCACGGGGTGCACCATCGAGGAGTGCGCCCGGGTCCTGCGGCGCGGTGGCGCGCGGGGGGTCCGGGTGGTGACCCTGGCGCGCACGGTGCTCTGACACGGGAAGACAGCCGGCCTGTCGGCCGGGCACGGGTGGGGTTGACTCCCTCGTGCGGCCGGACATAATGATTGGATGCAGCGCAGCTTCATCTTACGGTTCCTGGCCGCGGCGATTCTCGTCTTCAGTGGCGGCGTCGAGGCGCGCCCCGAAGCCCCCGCCGCGGCGCCGGTTTCCGTCTTCGCGGCCAACGGCACGGTGGAGGTGCTCGAGAAGATCGGCGAGGCCTTCACCCGCAAGACCGCGACGCTGGTGCAGGTAACCGGAGGCACCTCCCCGGCTCTGGCCTCGAAGATCCTGTCGGGAGCGAACGCCGATCTCTTCGTCTCCTCCACCCGCGGAGTCCTGGCGCAGCTGCTTCGGACGGGGATGGTGAACGAGGACTCCAGCTATCTCTGGGCCACGAACAGCCTGGTGGTGGTCGCCCCTTCCGGAACCGAGCCGCTCCGCTCCCCGCAGGAGATCGGCGCCGCGCGCTTTCGCCGCGTCGCGTTTCCGAACCCCGAAGCCACCGTACCGGGTCCTTTCGTCCGGCAGGCCCTGACCACCGCCGGTATCTGGGAGACGATACGCCCCCGGATGATCCCGACTCAGGATGCCGAGAAGGCGCTGGCGCTGCTGGAAGCCGGCGAGGCCGATCTGGCCATCGTCTACGCCACCGAAGCGCGGCGCCGCTCCGGCGCGCGGGCCGTTCTCACGCTGCCCCACGACAGCCACGAGAAGATCCCCTACCTGGTCGTCCTGGTGGCGCACCCCGGTGCCTCGCCCTATGCGAGGTCGTTCCTCGATTTCCTCAGATCCCCGCAGGCCCGCACGCTCCTCGAAGAGGCCGGATTCACGCCCGAGTTTTAGTGTCGTGCATCAGAAATAGCTGCCCTTACAGCCGACCGGCCAGAAAATGGCCGGCGGCTGAACGGCAACACGTAACCTTGCGGTCGGTGTTGACTCGGTTTCTGAAGCGCGACACCGGAGAATTAGGGGGAAAACTACAGGGGAGGAGAAAAACTCTTATCTGAAGCGGGGTCGCTTTCCGCCGGGGTGGAAAGGAAGCGGAGGATCAGGGCCTGTTCCGCCGGGTCCTTGATGCGGGTGAAGAGCTTCGTACCCAGGGCGCGGATGGTTGCGACCCGCTCGAAAGGAAGGCGCTCATGCATGCTTCCTCCCGGGAAGTGGCAGGGAGTACATCGATGCTCGAGAACGGGCAGGATCTTGGCGAAGTCGACCGGTTCATCGGCTGGCGCCGCCGGCGGTGTGGGGAAAGAAGACACGACCTCCGCCGGCAAGGGTTGCGCCGCGGCGTCGATGTCCTGCGCCGGCGGAGCAGGAGGCACGCGACGCGCCTCCATGGGATGAGCGCATCCCAGCAGCATCATTGGCATCAGCAGGAGTCCGGGGGCGAAGCGCATGAAGCCATTGTACGCCCGCTCGCTGGTGCGTCGCGTCGGTTTCTTCGTGGATCCGGGTGACTCAGGATGCCGAATAGCGCCGCAGGAAGCGCTGCTTGCCGAGAGGGGCGAGGCGGGCGTAGACACCCCGGGCCGGCTTCAGGTAGCTGTCCCAGATCTGCAGGAACAGGAGAAGCCGCTCCAGGTTGTCCTTCGGGACCCAGACGCCATGGTTGTTGATGCAGCGGTAGATGGCGACGCCCGAGGAGGAGGTGTAGTTGACCGGCTTCAGCACCCCGATGCACCAGGGACACTTGACGATGCGCGTCTTGTCGCTTTCATGCAGATGGAAGCTGGGGCGGAACTGCGTGGCGTTCTCGATCGATTTGGATGGGAGCCCGCGCCGTGCCGCGTCGATCAAGTCCTTGAGGCGGCCGTCCTCCAGCCAGACGCCGCCGCAATGAATGCAAAGATCGATGTCGACGCCCAGGTACTCGGTCGCCTGGAGCGCTCCGCCGCAACCGGAACAGGTCAAGCTCGCCTCCGTGGTATCCCGTCCCTATACGCTGAAAAGCCGTGTCCTGCAAGGCTTTTATGCGAACGGCCGCAAAGTTCCCTGCGCCCGCGCGCGTCTGCGACCGGCGTGTCAAGATTCCAACGGCGCGACCTTGCGCTTCCGTCAGGGAAGAGCCGAAGAGGAAGCCGGGCGAGGCCAGCCGTGGGACGCCCGGACCCGTCACGGGCGCGGCGCGGTTTGACCCTTCCGGGAGGGCGCATTATCATGATTACCCTTTGAAACTCGCTAAACTTTGCCGAATACCGACCCTTTCTCCCGGCGTCAGGCCGGGACACTCCTGACTCCCGAACGAGGTGAGCATTTGACGACCCGGCGAACTCGGTGGATTTCCCCGCTCTCAGGCTCGATGGCAATCACGGCTCTGGCGCTCCTCTCGGCAATGGCGATCGCGGCCGACGCGAAGCCGCCCCTCTCGGTCTACTTCGAGACCCAGCTTCCCTACTATTACGAAGGGGACGATCTGCCGGTCGCCATGACGGTGAAGAACAACTCCGAGGCGACCTACGACAACGCCAAGGGGCTGAATCTCCTTCCGGGGCTGGTGGTCGAGGACGCCAAAGGAACGAAGCTGAAGATGGCCGAAGGTGCTCCGATCGCGCTGACCCAGCCCAAGAGCCTGGAGAAGAGCGCCTTCTTCGGACGCATCCTGCCGATCAACGAGCTGTTCCCGGGGCTGCAGAAGGCCGGCAACTACCGCCTCACCTGGAAGGGAGAGAACGCCGCCAGCAACGAGATCATCCTGCACATCGTGCAGAAGTACGATCCCAAGAAGGATTATCGCGTCCGCTTCGAGACCGATTTCGGCAACATCACGGTCGAGCTCAACAAGGATCTCGCCCCACGGCACGTGCGTAATCTGGTCGACCTGATCCACCAGGGCTTCTACAACGGCAATCAGTTCCACCGGATCATCCCGGGAGTGGCGATCATCGGCGGCTCACCCACCGGGGACCTGGCGGCCGGCTCGGGCTACAACCTGGATCCGGAGCCTTCCAAGGCCCCGATCGATGCGGGGACGCTGATCCAGGCGAGAAATCGGGAGACCGGCTCGATGGACTCGGGATCCCACATCATGATCACGGCGGTCGCGCGTCAGGATCTGCGGGGGGCGGTGACCGTCCTCGGAAAGGTCGTGGAGGGAATGGACACGGTCAAGACGCTGGCCCTGGTCCCCACCCTGAAGACCCAGGGAGCCGCTCCCGGCACGCCGGAGAAGCCGGTGAAGCCTCTGCTGATCAAAAAGGCGACGCTGACGGAGGTTACCGGCAAGGAGACCAAATCCGCCGGAGGCGCGGGCAAGAATTAGGCGGGATCGACGCGGATACCCAGGAGCTTCGGAGGGGTGGAGTCCACCCCTTCTATCCCCTCCACCTGAAAGAGAAACTCATCGAAGTCCTTGCCGGCGGCGTAGGTCCGGCGATTTCCCTGTCCATCGATGAGGAGAATCGTCTCCAGCTCCCAGACCACCGTCGGTGACGATTCCGGGATCGGTACGGGGACCGGGAAGTAGTGCTCCACGGGAGACGTCGGGCCAAGCTTCCAAATCCCCACCGCGGTGAGGTCGGGGTTCTCGCGGGACCGGCACAGGGCGCGAATCTCGGCGACGCCGCTCTGGCGATCCAGAGCGCCGATGCTGAGCACGATTGCCTCCCCCGCGCGCACGCGAAGGAGCCCCTCTTCGAGAGGGATCGGCTCCACGGGGTTCAGCTTCTTGTTCATTCCCTTTTTTTCCCGATGGGTCGAGTATAGGAACCCGCCGCGCGGCGTGTCAACCCCGCCGCGGCGCCGCGGGCTCCGGCTCGCCGTCATCCTGCTGCTCTTTTCCGCCCTTCCTCTGGGCGCCGCCGAGGAGAAGGACTGGAACCTGCCGACCAAGGACTGGTATCAGGGGCCGGTACGCTACCTGATAACCAAGGCCGAGGAGAAGCAGTACCGGGGACTGGGCTCCGAGGAGGAGCGCCGGAAATTCATCGAGGACTTCTGGGCGCGCCGCGATGCCGACCCCTCGACCCCGGCCAACGAGGCCGAGCTGCTGTTCAGCCGTCGTGTCGCGGAGGCCAACCATCTGTTCCGGGACGCCCCCTACCCGGGGTGGAAGACCGACCGGGGGAAGTTCTACGTCCTGCTGGGTCCGCCCGACGAGGTCCAGCAGGGAACCGCGACTTCGCCGCGCGGTAAGGAGGTTCCCTTCTTCACCTGGTTCTATCACCAGCCGCGCTTTCCCGGCATGGAACGCGACACCGAGATGAGGTTCATCCGCACCAATTCGACGGAATTCGAGCTCACGGATCGGTTGGCGATGAACCGGCTGGAACAGCTGATGGGAACGCCGAAGCTGCTGGCCATCCAGGCGACGGCGGCCCAGATCCCCCCGGAACCGCAAAAGCTCCTGGACACCATCGCCGCCTCACAGCCATCCATCGATCCGAAGCGCTTCCGCACCCACTACGACTTCTTCCTGGCGAAGGACGGAAGCACGTCCGTCCTGGTGACGCTCGGGATCCTGCGCTCCGATCCCCCCGTGAACTGGGTGATCTACGCCCGGTTCTCAGACGGCACCGCCGCCTACGACCTGGCCCGTCCCGACTCGTTCCGGACCTCCGATGCCGCCGCCGGGAACGTGGACGGCTTCCGCCTCTACCAGGGACGCGTCTCGGTCCCGCCTGGGACCTATTCGCTGTTCATCGGCGTGCGCAACCCGGTGACCGGCGAGC
>DASTZC010000226.1 GCA_035764505.1 Candidatus Polarisedimenticolia bacterium | reverse complement strand
GAAGGGACGGATGACTGGTACGTCCCCGCCAAGGACGGCAGCGTCTGGTACTTCGGCGAGAAAACCGGGGAGTACGAGACCTTCAAGGGCGACCGGCCGGTGCTGCCCGAGCTGGTCAACATCGACGGTTCGTTCAAGCAGGATCGGGAAGGCGACAAGGGGGGCATCATCATGCTGGCTTCGCCGCACGTGGGGGATGCCTACCTGGAGGAGTTCTCGCTGGGGAATGCCGAGGATGTGACGGAGATCCTCTCCACGACCTACTCCTACGGAGTGGACCTGGTGCTGGACGAGGGAGTTCCCGCCGCCCTGGTCCAGCGCTTCTGCAAGGGAGACTGCATCGTCACCAAGAACTACTCGCTTCTGGAGCCGGGCCTGTTCGCGCGCAAGTACTATGCGCGAGGGGTCGGCACGATTCTTGAGATCGAGAACACCGGGGAAGTGGTGCAGCTTGTGGGCTGCAATTTCGACAGCCGCTGCTCCGGCCTCCCCAAGCCCTGAGCAGCTGATCCCTGCGAAGTGTCTTGAAAAAGGGCGGCCTGAGCCGCCCTTTTTCTTTTTCCTTACGGGAAAACCTTCGATTGCCTGAGCCCGGACGGGGACACCCTTGGACGCGACGGCAAAGAGCGACCGCGCGTCAGCGGCCGACCCTTGATCTTGGGGAAGCTCCTTCTGCTTCTGCGCACCCCGGCCGGGGGCGACCTCCGCTGATGCAAACGACTCCCCGATCTGGCTAGAATTGCGGCGGCTGAACGACGCCGTCCGCCACGCCGCCTCGGGAGATGAATGAGCTTGCCGCGGGAAGGGAACCGGGAGCTGCGGCTGGTCCTGGTCAGCTTCCTGATTCTCTTCCTGGAAATCGCCCTCATCCGCTTTCTCACCACCGAAATCCGCATCTTCGCCTACGTGAACAACCTGGTCCTGCTGGCCTGCTTTCTGGGAATGGGGCTGGGCTGCTGCCGCGCCAACGCGCGGGCGCCCCTCACGGCGGCGCTCGGCGGCCTGGCGGCGACGCTTCTGCTGCTCACGCTGCCGCTGAACGTCCGCTTCGAGGGGAAGTCGCTCCACCTGCTGCGCGGCACGCCGACGCTGTTGAGCGTCTTCTCCGATGCTCCCATCTGGTACGAGTTCCACGCCGGCAGCGAGGTCGCCGCCACGCTCCTCGGACTCGGCTCGACGCTGCTTGTCTTCATCCTGGTGCTCGTCATCCTGTTTCCCCTGGGACAGCTCATGGGCGGTCTCATGGATGAGCACTCGCGGATTCTGCGGGCTTATTCGATCAACGTGGCTGCGGGGCTGGCGGGATTGTGGGTCTTCACCGCTCTTTCCTTCGTGTCGTCGCCTCCCTGGATCTGGTTTCTCCTGGCGGCGGCGCTGCTGGCGGCCGCCGGCGGCTGGAGCCGCCGGGAGATCGCCGCCTTGGCCGCGCTGCTGGTCGCCGTGGGCTTCGTGGCCTGGTGGCCGGTCAGCGACGCGCAGCGGGTCGTCTGGTCGCCCTATCAGAAGCTCGAGCTGAAGCCGATCGAGGCGGGAGGGTTCCAGCGCGGCTATCTCCTGAACGTCAACAACGTCGGCTACATGGCGCTGCTGAACCTCTCGGATCGATTCATCGAGCAACATCGCGATCGGCTGGACCCCGCGCGACGCGACCTGAGCCAATACGACATTCCGTACCGGATCCAGAAAGACGCGCGGGAGGTCCTGATTGTAGGGGCGGGGGGAGGCAATGACGCCGCCGGAGCGCTGCGCGGCGGCGCCTCGAAGGTCACCGCGGTGGAGATCGATCCAGGAATCGTCGCGCTGGGACGCGCCTATCATCCGGAATCCCCCTACTCCGACCGGCGCGTCGCCCTCGTGGTGGACGACGCGCGCGCCTTCTTCAAGCGCGATGCGGGGCGCTACGACCTGATCTCGTTCGGGCTGCTGGACGCGCACGCGCAGTCGTCGAGCTACAACAATACGCGGCTGGACCATTACGTCTATACCGTGGAAAGCTTCAAGGCGGCGCGCGACCACCTGGCGGACAAGGGCATCCTGACGGTCTCCTTCGAGTCGCCCAGGCCCTGGATCACCGGACGGATCGGCGCCAATCTGAAACGGGCCTTCGGCCACGATCCGATCGCCTTCAAGATTCCGCCCAGCTCGTTCGGCTGGGGCGGGACGATGTTCGTCACGGCCCGGGACTCCGCGCTGGCGCGAAGCCTGATCGACCAGGATCCCGAGCTGCAGAGCTACGTCCAGGCGCATCCCCCCGTGCTGGAACCCCCGTCGCGCGAATCGACCGACGACTGGCCTTATCTTTATCTCGAGCGTCCGTCGATTCCGCGGCTCCATCTGCTGCTGTCCGGGGTCCTCCTCGTCCTCTTTGCGCTGCTCTACCGCGGGCTGCTTCCGAAGCCGCGCCGGGTCAGCCCGCATTTCTTCCTGCTGGGGGCCGCCTTCCTGCTCCTGGAATTCCAGAACATCAGCAAGAGCTCCCTGGTGCTGGGATCCACCTGGGTCGTGAGCGGCGTGACCATCTCGGTCATCCTGGGCCTCATCCTCCTGGCGAATCTGGCGGCATCGCGATGGACCCCGCGCGCCGCGATCCTCTATCCGATGCTGCTGGGATCGATCCTCGTCTCCTACCTGCTTCCGGTGGAAATCTTCGACGCGTACGGTTACTGGACGCGCGGCCTGCTGAGCGCGGTCGTGCTGAACCTGCCGATCTTCTTCGCCGGGATGGTGTTCATCGAATCGCTGCGTCGCGCCTCCAGGAAAGACCTGGCGCTGGGCTCGAATCTGCTCGGCGCGGGGGTGGGCGGCCTGCTCGAATCCCTCTCCTTCGTGATCGGCATCCAGGCGCAGCTGGCGGTGGTGGCGGTGCTGTACGCCCTGTCGTGGGCGGCGGGCATCCGCGATGAAGGCGGCTAGGAAAAGCAGGAAAGCTATTCAGTTTGCGACCAGGAGGAGGGGCGCCTCCGCAAGCTCGACCTGGAGCTCGACGGGCTCATGGAAGAGCTCAAGGAACAGTCGGCGCCATTCCGGTGATCGGGAAGCACGCGGCAAATCCGCGCAAAGCCTTGCAAGCAGATCGCGCCGGGAATGGGGTGGAAAAAGAAGCTTCTTGACTTTATATTTAGGAAATAGGTATCCTATTTCCGATTTGTCATCTTATATGCCCTCCCAGGGACCCAGAAGGGGCGGCGCCGATGGAAATCCAGGGCTGGATGGTTCGAAGCCGTAACGAGCCGATGACCTGGGAAACCCGCGATCAATCCGCCGGAAAGGGCGAGGTCACGGTCCGGGTGGAGGGCTGCGGCGTCTGCCACACGGATTTGGGCTTCTTCTACGAAGGTGTCCCCACCCGCAAGCCATTCCCCCTGACGCTCGGTCACGAGGTGAGCGGCACGGTCGTGCAGACCGGCGATGACACTTCCTCCTGGATGGGACGTCAGGTGATCGTCCCCGCCGTGATTCCATGTGGCCGCTGCCAGGTCTGCCGGGACGGTCACGGGTCGATTTGTCCCCGCCAGACCTTTCCAGGCTGCGATGTGCACGGCGGATTTGCCACCCATCTGATCGTGCCCGCCCACGGATTGTGCCCGGTGCCCGATCTCGGTGACCAGGAGGTCAACCGGTCCGGAGTCGACCTGGCCTCGTTGTCGGTGGTCGCCGACGCCGTCTCGACTCCCTATCAGGCCATTTTGCGCAGCGGGCTGAAGGCGGGCGATCTCGCGGTGTTCGTGGGCGTCGGCGGCGTGGGAGGCTTCGGCGCCCAGATTGCCGCCGCGCTCGGGGCGCACGTGGCGGCCATCGACGTGAGCGCCCAGCGGCTGGCTCTCATGGCCCGACACGGCTGCTCTCTCACGCTGCGCGCCGACCAGCTCGATGCCAAGGGACTGAAGGCGGCGTTGAAGAGCTTCGCCGAAGCACGCGATATTCCGACTTACCGGCAGAAGATCTTCGAAACCTCGGGCACCACGCAGGGCCAGACGACGGCGTTCGGCCTGCTGGGACATGGCGGGTATCTCGCAATCGTCGGATTTACCGCGCAGAAGATCGAGCTGCGGCTCTCCAACCTGATGGCGATGGACGCCACGGCGCAGGGGAACTGGGGCTGCCTGCCCGAGCACTATCCGGCCGTTGTCGATTTGATTCTCTCGGGGAAGGTCGCGCTTGGGGAGTTCCTCGAGCGCCGGCCTCTTGCCACCATCAACGAAGTCTTTCCTTTGATCCATGAGCGGAAGATCGCGCGACGCGTCATTCTGGTTCCGCAGGAGTAGAAAATGAACCTCAAGGATCACGATCTGGCAGCCGGCACGGAGCACTCGGGCGTCCGCTATGCCACGACGCCCCTGAAGCGCGCGGACGGCGCCGTGGCGGAAGGTCTCCACGTCGTCCGCATCACGCTCGACAATCCCGACCAGCTCAATTCCTACACCACCGAGATGGCCAAGGGGGTGATCCTCGGATTTCGACGCGCGTCCAATGATCGCCGCTGCGTGGCCGTCGTCCTCACGGGAAGCGGCCACCGCGCCTTCTGCACCGGTGGCAACACCGCCGAATATGCCGAGTACTACGCCGGCCGCCCGCAGGAATACCGCCTCTACATGCGGCTCTTCAACGATATGGTCAGCGCGATCCTGTCGTGCGACAAGCCGGTGATCTGCCGCGTCAACGGAATGCGCATCGCCGGCGGACAGGAGATCGGCATGGCCTGCGACTTCTCGGTGGCGCAGGACCTGGCGATGTTCGGCCAGGCGGGACCTCGGCACGGCTCGGCGCCGGACGGCGGAAGCACCGATTTCCTGCCACTGTTCGTCGGGGTGGAGGCGGCGATGGAGAGCTGCACGCTCTGCCAGCCGTGGAGCGCGCACAAGGCCTACCGCCTCGGACTCCTCACCCGAATCGTCCCCGCGTTGAAGGTCGACGGCTCGTTCGTTCCCAATCCGCTCGTGATCACGCAGCGCTACCTGGATTCCTTCGGAAGGGTCGCCCTGGGCGAGCGCCAGGAAGGGGCGGAGCTTTCCGTGGGGAAAGAGCTGCTCAAGCGGGGAGAGATTGATCTGACGCTGCTGGACGAAGCGGTCGACTCCCTGGCGCTGTCCCTGGCGATGACCATGCCGGGGTGCCTTGCCAAGACCTTGGAGAGCGTCCGAAAGCACAAGCTGGAGCATTGGGATCGGAACCGCGAATCGAATCGCGCCTGGCTGGCGCTCAACATGATGACCGAGGGGCGCGCCGGCTTCCGCGCCTTCCACGAAGGAGACAAGGAGCATCGCGAGGTCGACTTCCTGCTCCTTCGCCGGCGCCTGGCCGAAGGGTGCGACTGGAACGACGATCTCCTCCGGGAGCTGCTTTCCTCCGTCCACGGAGCGGGAGCGGCGAGGTGAGCAAGCAGGCCGTGGCGCAGCGCACGCGCGATTTGGGCCCCGCGGACCTCGCGGAGGTCATCCGGATCGACGCCTTGCACACGGGCAGGAAGAACCCCGGATATTGGAAGGGAGTCTTCAAGCGCTTCCTCGAGGATTCCGACGGCACGCCGCGCGTCGGATTGTGCGCCGAGGGGGAGCGCGGTCTCGTCGCCTTTCTCCTGGGCGAGGTGCGCGCCTTCGAGTTCGGCTCCGACATCTGCGGCTGGATCTTCGCGGTAGGAGTGGATCCGGCCCATATGCGCAAGGGAGTGGCCTCGGAGCTGCTCTCCGAGGCCTGCCGGCGCTTCAAGAAAGCCGGAGTCGAGCGCGTGCGGACGATGGTCGGCCGGGGCAACGTTCCGATTCTCTCCTTCTTCCGCTCCAATGGATTCGTGGGCGGAAGCTTCGTCCAGCTCGAGCTGGATTTGGAAAATCGAGCATGAGCGGGAATCCGGTGCGTCTCGAAGCTCTCGAAGGCGGCTCTCTCTGGCGGGTCTTCCTGGCGACTCCCAAGGCCAACATCCTGGACCGGGAGAAGGTCGAGGCGCTCTCGGCGATCTACGACCGGGCCCGGCGCGAGCCCTCGCTCAAGGCCGTCCTCCTGGAAGGCGACGGACCGCATTTCTCCTTCGGCGCCAGCGTCCAGGAGCATCTGCCGGAGCAATTCACGGCGATGCTGCACGGCTTTCACGGGCTCTTCTACCGGATGCTCGATGCGTCGGTCGTGACCCTCGCGGCGGTGCGCGGGCAATGCCTCGGCGGCGGGCTGGAGCTGGCCGCCTTTTGTCATCGGATCTTCGCTGCTCCGTCCGCCCGGTTCGGCCAGCCGGAGATCGTGCTGGGCGTCTTCGCCCCGGCCGCATCCGTGCTCCTGACGGAACGGATGACGCGGGGAGGCGCGGAGGACCTGCTGCTCTCCGGGCGCACCCTGGACGCCGCGGAGGCGCAGCGGCTGGGTCTCGTCGACGAGGTGGCCGAAGATCCCGCGCATGCGGCCCTCGACTACGCGCGACAACACTTGCTGCCCCGCTCCGCCTCGAGCCTGCGGCTGGCGGTTCGCGCGGCGCGCGCCGCCTTCGGCCGGAGATTCCGCGCGGAGCTGGCTGAGATCGAAAGGTCCTATTGCGAAGACCTGATGAAGACCTCCGATGCGGTCGAAGGACTTCAGGCGTTCCTGGAGAAGCGGCCGCCGGAGTGGAGGAACGCGTGAGAAGCCCGGCCGGCCCGGAAGGAGAGCTGGGGAAGATCGTCGGCATCGCCGAGAAGCTTTACCGGGACACGGCCCTCGGCTCGGTGCGCGAATGGAAGGGGCGCACGGGTTCTCTGGCGGTCGGCTTCATGCCCGTCTATATCCCGCGCGAGCTGCTGCACGCGCAAGGCGTGCTGCCGGTGGGCATCATGGGCGGCGGCGACAACCTGGAGATCATTCGCGGCGACGCCTACTACCAGTCCTACATCTGCCACATTCCGCGCAGCACGCTCGAAATGGGGCTCGACGGCAGCCTCGACGTCCTCGACGGGATGATCTTTCCGGCGACCTGCGACGTCATCCGGAATCTCTCCGGCATGTGGAAGCTCCAGTTTCCGCACAAGCTCTCGTTCTATCTCGACGTGCCCCAGGATTTCGATCGGGGCATCGGGGGGGAGTTCTACGGCCGCGCGCTGATGGATCTCTCCCGCGCGCTGACGGCCCGCGGCGCACGCCCCTACGAGGCGGCATCGCTGCGGAAATCGATTGCGCTGTACAACGCCAATCGCATGCAGGTGGAGTCGCTCTTCGATCTGCGGCGGCGGGAACCCTGGAAGGTCCCGACCAGCGAGCTGTATCTGCTCCTGCGCGCCGGCCAGGTCCTGTGCGTCGAGGACTTCACGAAGCTGCTCGCCGATTATGGCGAGGCGCTTGAAGCCGATACCACGCGCCGCATGATGGACCAGGCGCGCGTCGTCGTCACCGGCTCCTTTTGCGAGCAGCCTCCACTCGGATTGATTCGCACGCTGGAGCGCTCCGGCTGCTACATCGTGGACGACGACTTCGTCCAGGTGCACCGCTGGATTCGCGGCCCGATCCGCGAAACGGCCGACCCGCTCGACGCTCTGGTGGAAGCCTTCCTGGACCAGGGTGTGGACAGTCCCATCCGCTTCATCGCCGGGGGCGAGAAAGGAAGCGAGCTGGTGCGCCGCGTGCGGTGCGCGGGGGCCGAAGGGGTCGTCTTCTGCGCGGCCAGCTTCTGCGATCCCGCGCTGCTCGATCAGCCGATGGCGATCAAGGTCCTGGAAAAGGCGGGCGTCCCCTACACCGCCTTCAAGTTCGCCGAGAACAACGGGCAGTTCCAGGTCATCCGCGAGCAGACGGGAACGTTTGCCGATTCGATCAAGCTGTGGAGCGACGAGGGGAACCGCCATGCCGACGCCCATTGATCCGAAGGCTCCCGCGGTGTCCGCCGTGTGCAAGGAAGACAGCCAGCTGCGCCAGAAGCGGATGATTGCCGAGCACTATCACCGGCTCGCCGGCTGCCCCGGGTCCGGGGAGAAGAACGCCTACACCTTCGTCCCGGGCAACCTGACCGAGCTGCTGCGCTCGTTCGATCTCCTGCCGGTGCTTCCCGAGATCAACGCGCTGCAATCGGCGATGCGCGGGAAATCGCGCGAGTACATCGCCGTGGCCGAGAAGCTGGGCCACTCCGAGGATGTCTGCACCTACGTGAAGTGCGATCTCGGAATGATGAAATCGGGCAACGTCGGCCCGACCGGCGAGCGGCTCCCGGACCCGGACCTGCTCCTCCTTTCCTACACCGGCTGCTTCACCTTCATGAAGTGGTTCGAGATTCTCAAGGAGGAATACTCCTGTCCGGTGGCCATGCTGCACGTTCCCTACCAGGCGGATGGCGTCGTGACCGAGGAGATGCGCCGCTACGTCGTCGCGCAGCTGAAGGAGAAGATCATCCCTGCTCTGGAGTCGGTTTCCGGGAGGCGGTATGACGAGGACCGGTTACGAGAGATGCTGGCACTGTCGGCGCGCGCGGAAGACGATCTGGTGGCCGTCCTGGAATCTGCGAAGCATCGCCCTTCGCCCATCGACGCCTATTTCGGCGGCGTCTATTACATCGGTCCCATCTTCACCGCCTTTCGCGGAACGCCGGAGGCGGTGGATTACTACCGGACGCTGCGCGAGGAGGTCGAGGAGCGCAAGCGTCTGAACCTGGGCCCCGTGACGCCCGACGGCGCCGTGGATCGCGAGCGCTTCCGGCTGGTGGTGGAGGGACCGCCGAACTGGACCAGCTTCCGCGAGTTCTGGAAGATGTTCGCCGACGAGGGGGCGGTCGTCGTCGCTTCCACCTACACCAAGGTGGGCGGCGTGTACGACACGGGCTTCCGCCACGATCCCTCGCGCCCGCTCGAGACGCTGGCCGATTACTGCATGGGCTGCTACACCAACCTGAGCCTGCCAAGCCGCGTCGACATGCTCTCCCGCTACGTCAAGGACTACGACGCCGACGGGCTGCTCGTGAACTCGATCAAGAGCTGCAACTCCTTCAGCGCCGGCCAGCTCATGATCCTCCGCGAGGTGGAGAAGCGCACCGGCCGTCCCGGCGGTTTCATCGAGAGCGACCTGGTCGATCCCAGGTATTTTTCGGCGGCCAACATCAAGAACCGGCTCGAATCCTACTTCCAGATGATCGAGCAGAAGCGGATGCACGCGGTGCACTGATGCGCAACCAGGAAACGGGGAGCACCGGAGGCGCACGACGCGCCGGAAGCCAGTGGGAGCGGTCGGTGAACGGGGGCGGGGCATGAAGTGCTGCGTGGGAATCGACCTGGGCTCGACGACCACCAAGGCGGTCATCCTGGCGGAAAGCGGCGCCATCCTGGGCCGCGGCATCACCAACAGCCGGAGCAACTACAAGATAGCCTGCGACGTGGCGCTCTCCGAAGGGCTCATCGGCGCGCGCTTCGCCCTGGTCGCCTCAGCGCTGGAAGGGTCGGACCCCGCCGCCGGGAGCGGGCGCGCGCTCCTGGCCGAGCTGGAGCATGGGCTGCGCGAGCAGCAGTATCGCTCTCAGCTGCGGGTCCTGAGCGAGGTGATGCACCGGTTCATGGCCGAGGGTGATTCGGACGCGCTGCGCGAGGTCGTCGGGGAGATCCTCGCAGCCATGGAGCGGGGCGCGGCTGAGCTCTTCCGGTCGGGGGCCAGCCGCAAGAGCGATTTCTTCCGGGATCTCGCCGGGAGCATCTACCTGCGGCTCGCGGAGGAGGCGGCGAAGACCTCGCCGGTGGGATTCGACCGGCTGGTCGGTTTGTTCGACAAGGCGATTCTGGACGTGGAGAACCGTCCGACCGATGCGGGGAATTTCGGGCGCCATGCCCGGGCGGCGTTGTCGCGCCTGCCCGAAGCTCCGGCCGCGCTGACGCGGGCGGTGGAGGAGGTTGCCGAGGTGACGCTTGATCTCGCCTGCACCGTCGGCACCGGCTACGGGAGGGCCACGCTGCCGTTTCCCAAGGAACAGATCCGCTCCGAGATCCTCTGCCACGGCCTCGGGGCGCACGCCATGTTCCCCGGCACGCGCACCGTGCTCGACATCGGCGGACAGGACACCAAGGCGATCCAAGTGGACGCCGAAGGCATCGTGATCTCCTTCCAGATGAACGACCGCTGTGCCGCCGGCTGCGGCCGCTACCTCGGCTATATTGCCGACGAGATGAACCTGGGCGTCCAGGAGTTGGGGCCGATGGCTTGCCGCTCCAGCCGGCCGGTGCGCATCAACTCCACCTGCACCGTCTTCGCCGGCGCCGAGCTGCGCGAGCGTCTGTCGCTGGGAGAGAAGCGCGAGGACATCCTGGCGGGGCTGCACCGGGCGATCATCCTGCGCGCGCTGTCGCTGCTGGCGCGCTCGGGCGGCGTGAGCGACGAGTTCACCTTCACCGGCGGCGTGGCGAAGAACCCCGCCGCCGTGAGAGCGCTGCGCGGGCTCATCATCGACAACTACGGGGAGATGACGCTGAACATCTCGCCGGATTCGATCTACACGGGGGCCCTGGGCGCGGCGCTCTTCGCCCGGCGGGAGTGGCTGCGGCGGGGTTCGCCGGGAAGCGGGGAGGCGACCTCGGACCGGGGCGCTGAAGGCGGGAGAGCCGCATGAGCGCCGGGGCGCGGCAAGGAAGCCACCCTGTCTCATCCGCGCTATGCGTGGCGGGAATCGACGTGGGCTCCTCGGCCGTGAAGGTGGCGCTGCTGGAGGATACCGGGGAGGGAGCGGCGCGCGTTCTGCTGACCCGCTGCGAGCGGATCCGCCGGCGCGACTGCCAGAAGGTCGCCGACGACCTTTTCGGGGATTGCCTGAGTCAGGCCGGGCTGGCCCGTGAAGATCTCGCCTATATCGCGACCACGGGCGAGGGCGAGATGGTGCCGTTCCGCACCGGCCATTTCTACGGAATGACGACCCATGCCCGCGGCGGACTGTTCCTCGATCCCGAGGCGCGGTCCATTCTCGACATCGGCGCGCTCCACACCCGCGGCATCGTGATGGACCACCGGGCGAGAGTCCTCGGCTATCGCATGACCAGCCAGTGCGCCTCCGGCTCGGGTCAATTTCTCGAGAACATCAGCCGGTACCTGGGAATCACGCTGGATGAAATCGGCCCTCTGTCGAAGCAGGCCACGAAGCCGGAGACCTGCTCGTCGATCTGCGCCGTGCTGGCGGAGACCGACGTCATCAACATGGTGTCGCGCGGAGTCTCGACGCCCAACATCATCAAGGGGATTCATGAGTCGATGGCCGGAAGATACCTGCGCCTTCTCGTCTCCTCCTCGGCGCGGGGGGTGACCCTGGTCACCGGCGGATTGGCCGCCGACATCGGCCTGCTGGCGGCGCTGCAGGAGGCCGCCGAGGCGGAGAAAGCGCCCATCCAGATTCGCGCGCATCGTGATTCAGTCTTCGCCGGCGCTCTCGGCGCGAGCCTTTGGGGAGCCTACCGGGTGCGCAAGCTCGCGGCCCGGAGAATGGTGTTCGGCCAAGGGGACGGCACGACCACGGCGGTCGCCGGAGCCGGAGCATGACCCCGACCTCGGGACTCGCGGATCTCCTCTCTCTGAAGGGCAAGATCGCGCTCGTCACGGGCGGCGGGGGAGGAATCGGCTCCGCGATCGTGAAGCTTCTGCTGACGGCCGGATGCGAGGTCACCAGCCTCGATCGCCCCGGGATTGCCGCTCCGGAAGGGGCCGCCAGGCTGGAGTGCGATCTCGCCAGCCGCGAGTCGATCGACCGGCAGCTCGAGGCGTTCCGGCGCGAGCATGGACGCCTCGACATCCTGGTTCATGGCGCCGGGATCGCTCGGGACGCGGTGCTCTGGAAGCTCCCGGAGGCCGACTGGGACGCGGTGATGCGCATCAACCTCGATTCGGCCTTTCTCGTGCTCAAGCGGGTCGTCCCCTGGATGCGCGAGACGGGCGAGGGGGCCATCGTCCTCATCACCTCGATCAATGGGGAGCGGGGCCGGTTCGGCCAGACAAACTATGCCGCGAGCAAGGCCGGGCTCATCGGGCTGGGGCGCAGCGCCGCACGTGAGGTGGGACGGTTCGGGATCCGGGTCAACCTGATTTCTCCCGGGATGATTCACACGCCCATGACCGACGTCCTGCCCAGAGAGCATCGCGATCGGGCTGCGGAAGAGGCCGCGCTCGGCCGCATGGGCGACCCCGAGGATGTCGCCGGCGCCGTTCTATTCCTCGTCTCGCCTCTCGCCAGGCACATCACCGGGCAGGTCCTGCGAGTGGATGGAGGACAGCTCATTGCCTGAGAAACCGGAGGTCGCCATGGAGGACATCCATCCGGAGCGCGATGCGATCGTCGTGCGCAACCTGCGCCCGTCGGATTTGGAGTCGGTCATCGCGCTCGATGCGCGCATCGTGGGCCGTCGGCGTGACGAGTATTTCCGCGTCAAGCTGCGCGAGAGCCAGCAGGAGACGGGCATCAGGATCTCGCTCGCCGCGGAGCAGGGCGGCCGGTTCTGCGCGTTCCTGATCGCGAAGGTTTATTACGGCGAGTTCGGGATGCTCGAGCCGGTGGCGGTTCTCGACACGCTGGGAGTGCATCCCGCCTTTCGCGGCCGGGGTGTGGGCGCGGCGCTGCTATCTCAGCTCCGGACCAACCTGACGGGCCTCGGCGTGGCCTCGATTCGCACGGAGGTGAGCTGGGATGATCAACCCCTGCTCGGCTTCTTCCACCGGCAGGGCTTCCGCCCGTCCGCTCGCCTCTGCCTCGACCTGGATCTCAGGTCTTGAAGCTCAACAAGAGCACGCGCTACGCGCTGTATGCGGCTCTCGAGATGGCCCAGGCGGAGGACGACGCCCAGGTCACCGTCGCCCAGGTTGCCGGTCGCTATGGCGTTCCCGAGGCGGCTCTCGCGAAGGTGTTCCAGCGTCTCGTCCGCTCGGGGATCGCGACGGGAACGCGCGGTGTCGGCGGAGGCTACCGGCTCGCCAAGGAGCCGTCCAAAGTCACCGTCCTCGACGTTGTCAGCGCCTTCGAGCCTCCCCGACCTCTGCGCCAGTGCCTCATCCAGGACCGCCCCGAACCCTGCGCCAACCTACCCACCTGCCGGCTCAAGCGTCTCTTCGACGAGGTGGACGAGAACACCCGCAGCACGTTCGCGTCCGTCACGCTCGACACCCTCGCCGGCAAGCGCGGCCTCCTGCCGGTGCCGGCATCCGGACCCGGCCGCAAAGCAGGCTAGACGAGATTCCGGACGAGGCGCGGCGCTTTTCGGCCTTCAGCAGCCTGCCGGACTCGAGGAACATGGCGTCGGGACGGAAGGAGTGCCGCTCGGGCGCCGGCGCAATCGGCATCGTCCGGTTCCGGCCGCGTGAATTCCGGAAGCGGACGATGCCGGCCTGGGAAAAGAGGAGACCGCGAGGGGGCCCGGCGCGATCCTGACCTGGGAATGGTCTGGCATCGGACTTGCTGCTCCGTGGTCAGGATTTCTCTCTCGAAAGGAGGCTCTCGTGAGCGGATTCCTTCGCGATCTGCGCCTGGCCGCCCGCCGACTCGCCCACGCTCCCGGATTCTCGCTCGCCGTCGTCCTGACGCTCGCGCTGGGGATGGGCGCCAACACCACCATCTTCAGCTTCGTTCATGGGGTCCTGCTCCGGCCGCTGCCCTATCCGCGCCCGGATCGCCTGGTCTACGTCTGCGAGACCAATGTCGAGCAGCTGGGGAGCTGGTGCGCGGCTTCCCCCGCCAATGCGTCGGATTGGGCGCGCCGCAGCCGGACGCTGCAGGCGATCGGGTTGGCGAGAAGCTGGCCGTTCAGCGTGAAGCTGGCCGGCAAGACTCTCGGCACTCGCGGCGGAATCGCGACGCCCGGGTTCTTCCGGGCCTTCGAGGTCAAGCCGGCAACCGGCCGGACCTTCGAGGAGCCGGACATGCTTCCCGGGCGACAGCATGTCGCGCTCGTGAGCCATGCGTTCTGGCGGACGCACCTCGGGGGAGAGGCAGCCGCGGTGGGCCGCCGTCTCGACATCGACTCGGAGCCCTACGAGGTGATCGGGGTGCTGCCGGCGGGCTTCGAGGTGCAGAACCTCGAGTCCATCGACCTGTGGATTCCGCTTTGGCCGGAGCGCCAGGACAAGCGCGACTGGCGGGGGTTCATTCCATTCGCGCGCCTCGCGGACGGCGCCACCCTGGATCAGGCGCAATCCGAGATGGACACGCTACGGGCGCAGCTGGCCAAGGAGCATCCCGACACCAACGCCGGCTGGGGCGTCTCGGTGCAGTCGCTGGGCGAGCGGATCACCCGGCCGGTGCGTCCGGCGCTCCTGATCTTCCTGGGCGCGGTCGGGCTGGTCCTGCTGATCGCGTGCGCCAACGTGGCCAACCTGATGCTGGCGCGCTCGCTCGCGCAGGAGAAGGAGCAGGCGGTGCGCCTGGCCCTGGGCGCCAATCGCCTCGACTTGATGCGCACCATGCTGAGCGAGAGCCTCCTCCTGGCCGCGGCCGGAGCCTGCGTCGGAGCGCTGGTGGCTTTCTGGGCCGTCGACTTCTTCCTCAAATTGGCGCCCGACTGGTTCCCGCGCCTTCAGGATGTCCACGTGAGCCTTCCCGTGCTTGGCTTCACGATTCTGCTTTCCCTGCTCGTCAGTCTGCTCTCCGGGCTGATCCCGGCCCTCCATGGCAGCTCGGTGAGCCTCCAGGATGCCCTGAAGAGCTCGCGGGCGGCGAGCGAGCGGCCGCGCGGCGTGCGCATCCGCAACGGTCTGGTCGTGGGGGAAATCGCCCTGTCCCTGCTGCTGCTCATCGCCGCCGGATTGCTGATGCGTAGCTTCGCGAACCTGGTGGATTGGCAGCCCGGCTTCGATCGCCGGAACCTCGCCATCGTGCCTCTGTTCAGCTCTCCCGGAAAGTATCCCGAAGCCTCGCAGGTGGCTCAGCTGTTCCGGCGCGCCGCGGAAGAGGTGGCGTCGGTGCCGTCCGTCGTCTCGGTGGCGGAGGGCTCGGCCGTGCCGCTGTCGGGGGGAGACGGCGAGCAGGAGTTCACGATCGAAGGACGGCTGGTCCCGCCGGCCGGGAAACGGCCCTCGGTCGCCTGGTTCGACGTCGATCCAGGCTACTTCAAGACGCTCGGTATCCCGCTCCTGCGCGGCCGGAGCTTCACGCCCGAGGATGCGGCGGGGAAACCGAAGGTGGCCATTATCAACGAGACCATGGCGCGGCGTTTCTGGCCGGATGGAAACCCCATCGGCCAGCGCCTCCGGATGCTGCTGCATCAGGAGACCTTCGAAATCGTCGGCGTGGTGGGCGACGTCCGTCCCTTCAATCCCGACGAGCGCCCCGCACCCCAGATCTACTGGCCTTTCGCGCAGCTTCCACGCTGGGCCGTCCAGCTCATCGTGCGAACCTCCGGCGATCCCGAGCAGCAGACGGCCGCGATCCGCGCCCGTCTCGCCGGAGTGGACCCCGACATGGAGATCGGCCGCATCATGACGATGGAGAAGCTGGTGGGATATCAGCTGGTCAATCCGCGCTTCAACATGACCCTCATCGCCATCTTCGCGTTCATCGCGCTCTCGACCGCGGTGCTCGGCGTCTATGGCGTGATGGCCTTCACCGTCGCGCAGCGCACGCGGGAGATCGGCATCCGCCTGGCGATGGGAGCACCCCGCCAGGAGGTCATGCGGCTGGTGGTGGGGAAGGGGCTCGTCCTGTCGGCCTTCGGCGTCGCCATCGGTCTGGGGGGAGCCTGGGGGCTCACGCGCCTGTTGCGGAGCCTTCTAACCAACCTGGCGCCGACCGATCCCCTGACCTTCGTCGTCATGACGGCGCTGCTGGTCCTCGTCTCGCTCGCGGCCAGCTACCTTCCGGCGCGTCGCGCCGCCACGGTGGACCCGATCGTGGTCCTGCGGTGCGAGTAGGAAGGAGCGAGGTTCCGGACGGGGTGCCGGCGCAGCGACGGAAGCTCTAAGGAGTGGCTGCGGTGCCGCCCGCCTCGGCAGGCGGCTCGAGGCGGAATACCGCCACCCCCCGATCCCGCGCCTGGGTGACGTAGAGCGTGGAATGACTTCCGAAGGCGAGCTCGGCGGGACGGATCAGTAAGGCAGGACCTTCTCCCGCATCTCCGAATTCCGCGACGAACTCCAGATTCCTGTCGAACCGCATCACCACGCCGCGATTCTTGTCGGCCACCAGCGCGCCTCCCTGATCGTCGGCCACGATTCCGTCCACGACCCCGAAAGAGCCAGAAGTCGAGCCCGGATGTCCGAAGGAGCGGAACTCTCCCTGCCGTGGAACGACGAAGGCACGGAAGAGGGTCGGGACGGTGAACAGGAGATCGCCGTTCTCCGCGACGTCGAACCCCGCGATCTCGTGGCCGGCTCGCCGGAAATCCGCGACCTTGCAGCGCGCCGCCAGGTCGATCCGCTCGCGGAACCGCCCGCCGCGGTCGAACGACACCACCTCGAGGTCGGCCTTGGCGACGAGAAGCAGTCGGTCGGTCTCCAGGAACATGGCATTCGGCCGGAAGGAGACCAGCTCGGGCGGCAGCCCGGTGAGCGGCAGCTCCGCCTGGGGCCGGCCGCGGTAATCGCAGCGGAGAATGAACCACCGGAGAGGCTCCCCCGGCTGCAAGTCGAGGACCAGGAGAAGAAGCCCGCCGTCTTCCTCGACCACCAGGTCGTAAACCGTGCCCAGCGCAGGGTCGATCGTGAAGCTGTAAATCTCCATCCCGGCGGCGTTGAAGGTCCGAATGGTGTTCCCGAGGATCGCATAGATCTCGTCATGAGCCCTGTCGGCGTGGAGCTTCACGTCGCTGTAAGGAATCACTCCGGTGAAGTCGGAAAGGAGATACATAAATGAGGTCGGCGAGGCTGCCTGAGACATGGCGCAAAAAATGCCGGTGACGATCAGGACGGTGGTCGAGACGAGGAAGTTTTTTCGCATTTCGAGCCTCTTGGTACTACTCGAGCAAGCGATGTGCCAGATTGAGAATGGCACGAAGGCGCAAAATCCCTCGAGGAAGTCTCAATCGGCGAGGGAAAAAATCTGAATGCGCTGATTCTCGCGGTCGGCCACGAAGAGAAGGCCGGAGAGGGCGCAGAGATCGCTCGGGTAACGCAGCGACCCGACGTTCCAGCCCATGCCCGATTGATGCCCGTGGAACGAGCCGTCCGGCCCCAGGATGACGATTCCGCCTCCTGACTGATCGACGACGAAGATCTTGCCGTCGTGAACCGCCAGGGCGATGGGAAATTCCACCTCGTCCTTCATGCCGTCGGCCAGGGGCGCGAGTCCGGTGTCCGTGGCGCGGGCTGCCAGCAGCCGGCGTGCCGCGCTGTCGAGGACGAAAACCGTCCCGGCCGAATCGACTGCAAGATCCGTGAAGGAGCCGCCGCGCGCGGGCAGCGGAATCGTCCGGCGGAGCGCGCCGTCGGGGGCGAGCACCACGACACGGCCCGTTCCCACGTCGAGAAGATAAAGGTCCCCCGAAGCAGCGCGCCGGAAGCTCTGAACGAAGGGAGCGCCGGCCGCCGGTTCAGCCGGGACCGGGACCGTGCCCTGCAAGGCCCCGGCCGTCGACAGCCGGAAGATCTTGTGGCTCTTGCCGTCGAGAGCGAAGAGGGTTCCGTCTTCCGCCACCTGGACCCGCGACGGCGAAACGAGCTCCGGGATGCGGATCTCCTTGCCGGCCGTGATCTGCTCGCCGGCGATCGAGTAGGGGACGAGGCGGCTGTTGCCGGTGTCGGCCACCACCAGGGTCGATGCTCCGCAGCCGACTCCCTGCGGCTGGCGGAGCGGGGCTCCCGCGGCATCGACGTAGATCGGCGGCAGCGGCCTGAGCCGCACCCCGGAAGCGGCCAGGGCCAATCCGCCTGCGAGTCCCAGGCACAAGACGGCGCGCAGGAGCCGGGCGGTGGCGTTTCTGCGTCTCATCGACGCACCCCCTGATGGCATTGGACGCACAGCTCGGAATCCCGATCGAAGTGGGCGAGGCCCTGATGGGCGGCGCCGTGGGTTCGATGGCAGCTCAGGCAATCGACGGTCAGGTTCGGGTTGCGAGGGTCGACCGCCTTCTCGCCGATCGGATGGGTCGAATGGTTCTTCCACTCGTGGCAGGCGCCGCACACCTCCATCACGTTCGCGTCGTTCAGCAGGAAGCGGTGATCGGAAGCGTGCACCTCGTGACAGCTCCCGCACATCCCCTCTTCGACCGGAGGATGTTTCGTCTTGGACGTCTCCTGCCGGGCGATGGTGGCTGCGTGACAGCGGCCGCACAGCTGCTTCGCCGGCTGTCGCAGCAGCGCGTCCTGCGCGGAGGCGTGCGGCGAGTGGCAGTTCAGGCAGGCGACCCGGTCGGCGACCGGCAGGTGCACATGGCTGCGCGTGCTGATCTGCCGGAGCACCTCGCCATGGCAGGAGCGGCACAGCTCGGAGCCGGTTTTTCGCAGGCCGGTGGGATTGGGGCCGGTCGCGTCGAGATGGCACTGGGCGCACATCCGGTTGGCGGCCGGAGGATGGACCTTCGCCCAGAGCCCCCCCGCCTGGTCGGAGCCGTGCGGATCATGGCAGGAGGTGCAGCGCGCCTTGGCCACCGGGTAGCCGACGTGGCGCTTGACGAACTCCGGCGCGCTGGCGGTGTGGCAGCCGGTGCACAGCTCGGGGACGTCTTTCTTCAGGAGGAACTCTCCCGACCGTCCGCCGTGCGGATCGTGGCAGACGAGGCAGTTCTTCGCCGCGGGAGGGTGCGCGAACTTCGCGTGGGTCACATGGCCGACGAGCGCGGCATGACAGCTGGCGCAGGTCTCGTTGCCCACCGCCCGCAGCAGACTCGCATTCCGGCTGCCGTGGGGATCGTGGCAGCGGGCGCATTCGCCGGCCGCGACCGGCGCGTGCAGATGCGCGGCGCCGGGAGGCGCGATCGTCGGATGGCAGCGCGCGCACAGCGCCGCGCCGCTCGCCTCCAGCAGCTTGCCGTGCGACGAGGCATGCGGATTGTGGCAGGCGATGCAGTCTCCCGCCTTCACCGGCGCGTGCACGACCGGGAGGGCCGCGGCTTCCGCCAGATCCGCGTGGCACCCGAGGCAGACTTTCCCGGTCGCCCCGGGCTTGAGATGAAACTTGTCGGCCGAGGAAGCCGCCGGCGTGGCGGAGTGCGCCGGCGTGGCGGCGAGCGCCAGCGCGGCGAGCAGCCCGAGCAGCGCCCGGGGCGCGACCCGGTCAGTGGGCGGGGACCACATGGCATTCCTCGCACGAATGTCCGGCGAATGGAGCATGCGTCTGCTCCTTGAACAGCTTCGGGTCCTCCGACGCGTGGGGAGTGTGGCAACTCACGCAATTCATCACGCCGGGATCGATCCCGAGATGCGCCTTGCGGAAGCCCTCCTCTCCGGTGGCGTGGCATTCGGAGCAGAGCTGCGCGGTGGGCCGCGACAGAAGGGCTTTTTGCGGCGAGGCGTGAGGAACGTGGCAGCGCAGGCAGTCGCGCGCCGCGGGCGGGTGCGCATGCTGCTTCGCCAGCGCCTCCTTCAGATTCTGGTGGCACGAGAGGCAGAGATCGGGGCTCTGGACCTTCAGGAGCGCCGACAGGGAGGAGCGGTGCGGGTTGTGGCAGGCGGTGCACGTTCCCGACTGCGCCGGAGCATGGCGGCTGACGGTCTTTTCCTTGGTCTCGGTGATGTCGCCGTGGCAGTCGGCGCACAACGACACCTGGCTCTTCGCCAGCATGCCGGGGGTGTCCGAAGCGTGTGGATCGTGGCAGGTGAGGCAGTCGCCGGCCGCCACGGGCGCGTGGGCCGTCCCCTTGGCATCCTGCTGCGTCAGCTCGGAATGGCATTGCGCGCACAGCGTCTCCGCCGGGGCGCGCAGCAGCGCCTTCTGCGCCGAGCCGTGGGGGAAGTGGCAGGCGACGCACTGGCCGGTCAGGACGGGACGATGCACTTCCGCCTTCTGGAAATCGGCGCGGGCGTCGGTGTGGCAGCTGAAGCAGACCGCGTCGGCCCGCTCGCGCAGGATGGCGGGGACATCGGAACCGTGCGGATCGTGGCACGCCACGCAGTCGCCCGAGTCGAAGGGGGCGTGGAGCACCTTCGCCTCCTTCTCCTTCTTCACCCCGGCGTGACAGCCTTCACACAGCCCCGGCACCGGGGAGGCGAGCAGCGCCTTCCCCGTGCCGGCATGCGGCCGGTGGCAGGAGAGGCATGCCTTCTCCGCGCTCATCGCCGCGTGCGGATGGGCGGGAGCGCGCCCCTTCTCGGAGTGGCACTCCACGCACAGCGATTTGGGAGGCTCGATCAGCAGGGACGCCTGCTGCGAGGCGTGCGGGTCGTGGCAGGTCAGGCAGTCGCCGGTGGCGAAGGGAGCATGCTCGTCCTTGCCCCCCTGCTTGAGGGACTCGTCATCGTGGCAGGTGCGGCACAATTTCCCCGCCTCGTCGAGGAGCGCGAAGGGCTTCTCCGATCCGGGCTTGGCGTGGCAGGAGCCGCAGTCCGCCGCCGCGGCCGGGGCATGCACGTTCGGCTTCATCAGCCCCTTCTCCGCGGAAGAATGAGGGTCGTGGCAGGATGCACAGCGCGCCTTTTCCACCGGGTAGCCGCCGTGCGCCTTGCGGAAGCTGTCGCGCGTGGCGTCGTGGCATGAGAGGCAGAGGGGCGCCTCGCCCTTCACCAGAAGCGCCGGCTGGGCCGAGCCGTGCGCCTGGTGGCAGGCGACGCACCCCTGCTTTTGCAGGACCTCGTGCACGAAGCGCCGCTCGAACGGCTTGCGGTCGTGGCAGGAGAAGCAGGCCTGCGGACCTTCGGCCTTCAGCAGCCGCGGCGCGGCCGATCCGTGCGGATCGTGGCAGCCGGTGCACTGGCCCGACTTCACCGGCGCGTGGACGTGGGCGGCGTCCAGGCCGATCTTGTCGCGGTTGTGGCACTCGAGACAGAGCTGACCCTGCTCCTTCTTCAGAAGAAGCTTCGGCACGATCCCGTGCCGCAGGTGGCACTGCTCGCAGTCTCCGTTCTTGACGCCGGGATGGAGGTCCGGCAGGGAGCGGATGCGATCGGCGAACTGCTTGTGGCAGTCGAGACACCCTTTTTTCTGGAACTGCCGGGTGGGGCCGCCGCGCGGCTCGGCGGCGGCGGAGGAGATGCAAGCCGCCAGGAGGAAAAGCGGCAGCCACCCGAGTCGGGCGCGGCGCACCGCCCGGCGCCTGTCCGGGAAAGCCCCTTTCACCTGCGCTTCCCCGAAGCTTCCTGCAGAAGCGAGGCGAGCGTCTTGCCGTCGGCGAAGGTCTTCACCACGGAGGCGGCCCGCAGCTTCGCGGTCCATTCGTCGAGCGCCGCCTGCCGTTTCTGCCTGTAAAGAAGCGAGGCGATGTCGCTGCGCACACTGTCGAAGGGGCGCGGCGAGGCCGGAACCACCTGGCGGATGGCGAGGACGTAGTGCGGCCCGGCCGGGGAGGAGGCCAGCCGCAGGTCGCCGCCCGTGGCGCCGGCGACCGCGTTGCGGATGGGCTCGGGAAAGGTGCTGGTGACCACGAGGCCGTTCCCCAGATCGGCCATCTCGGGAAAATGCTCCCGATCCGCCCTGCCCGGCGCGTTCGCCTGCATCCACTTCATATCGGCCCCCTTCTGGAGCTTCTGGAAGGCCGACTGCGCATCTTCCCGCCGGCCGAAAGCGATCCCCTCCAGGCGCATCATCTCGGGCGATGCATAGTCCTTCGCATGGGCGGCATAGTAGCGCTGCAGCTCGTCGTCGGTAAGATGGATGTCCGGATGAACCACCTTCTGCAGGAAGGCCTCGAACAGGCGCTCGTCCTCGCGCTCGCGCAGCGTGTCGCGAAACTCGGCGGTGCTCTCGATCTTGAGCCGCTTCGCCTCCAGCAGCGTGGCGCGCTCCATCAGGACCCGATCCAGCAGCCGGGGAAGACTCTCGTTGACCCGCTTGCGCTCGATGGCCTCCTGCACGCCATGGTAGAAGTTCTTCTCCACTTCCGCCGTGAGGTCCTTCACCAGGACCGGCGGATCTCCCTTGACGCGCGCCAGCACCCGGGTGTCTTTGCGCAGGGCAGCGAGGCCGGGTGAGGCGGCCTCATAATCCAGTTTTGCGAGCAGGCCCTGGTCGACCTGGAAATAATCGCGGCGCATCCGAACCTTCGCCTGCTCGAGGCGCGCCTGGCGCCGCGGCTCCAGGAGGTCGCGCTCGGCGGCGGCGCGGTCCGCGGCCTCCACGGGATACCGGATCTCGAGGAGGTGCGCGACGGTGAACCCCTCCGTGATGCGGAGCGGCTCGGTCACGCCGCCGGGCTTCAGCGCCAGGATCGGATCGGCCACCTCGGGGCGCAAGGCATCGGGCTTCATGGAGGCCGCGGGCCCCGGCTCCCGGGCCTTGCCGGCGGAGAAGGCGGCGCGCGCCAGGGCGCCGAAGTCGCCTCCGCCGCGTACCGCGGCGACGAAGGCGCGGGCGTCCTCCTCGCGCGTGAAGAGCACCGACTCGACCCGCAGATCGCGGACCGACTCGCGGGCGCGCTGGTCGATCTCGGCGGGGGAGGGGGGCGGGACATCCTTCACCGCGTCGCGCACCACGAGGCTCTTCACCAGATCGAGGCGGTCGTCATCGAGGCGCTTCTTGATGTCGGGGAGCTGATCGAGGCCGATCCTCCTGGCTTCCTGCGCCACCAGCCGCGCATCGATCATCCGCTGCAGGATCCGGGAGGGATCCGCCTTCTTCACCGGGGCCGCCGGCTCGGCGATCCCTTCATGCAGGCTGCCCACGTGGCGAGCCAGATCTTCCAGCGTGACCGGCTCGCCGTTCACGGTGGCCACCGCCTCCTTGCCGGCGAATACCGGCAGCCGCGCGGGAGACGCTGCGGCGCCGATCAAGGCCGCGAGGCCGCACAGCAGGATTCTCGACGGGACCTTTGGCGTGCTCATCGTGCTCCTTTGGGACCCTCGAGAGTCGCCACGAGGGACCGGGACATTTCTGAGGTCAGGAGGTGGGCGGTCGGGATCCGGCCGAGGCCGAAAAAGACGGCTCCCTCGAAGCCGCGCTCCTGGCTGATCGAGGACCAGATGACCTGCCCGCGCTGCGTGTCGATCGCGCGCACCGAAAAATCGACTGCCGGCTCGAACCCTGCGGGACCTCCTTCGACATATTCCGTGACTTCTCCGAACAGCGCCAGGTCCACACCCAGGACCGCGCGCAGCAGGTCGGCTTGCGGGACCGAAAGCCCTTCCTCCTGGATCAGCCGCGACTGGAGGAGCGTCTCGCGGACGACTCCGGGCTCGAGCACCTCCAGATTGCTCCCGTTCACCAGGGCGCGAACGATCTGCAGGGTGACAATCTGGCCGGCATCCGGCGCCGTCGTCCCGTTGGCGAAGGGAAGCACGGCGGTCTTCGCGGCCGCCTTCCAGGCGCCCGCCCCTTCCGGAGACCGGAAGAAACTGCGCGGCCGGCGGCTTCTCGCCGCCTTCTCCGGCCCGGGACGCTTGACGTGGCCCAGCCTCCAGACGGGATCGAGCGAGCCGGCCAGACGGTCGATGGCCCGCTCCTCCAGGAGCGCGACGTCGTAGACCAGGCCGAGGTCGAGCACCCCGGGCTTCTCGTCGCCGGCGCCCGAGGCGGCATCCATCCAGAGGATGCGCGGCTCCGGCCCGGCCGACACGAGGCGCGCGGTGAGCGCGAAGCGTGGGACGGAGCCTGCGTCGAAGAGATCGACCGAGGCGACCAGCACGGCGCCGGCCCCGGTCTCCTCGCGCAGCGACTTTCCCACCTCTCGGGAGATCCCGCCGACCCAGCGCACCCTGTGCCGGCGCAGAAACGCTTCCGTCGCGTCCGGCCGGAGGACCCGCAGTCCGCGGGCCTCCAGGGCCTCGCGGAAGCGCTCCCCGATCTCCTCCGCCGGCGCCGCCGCGGCCGAAAGGTCCTCGAACGGGAAGACGGCGATCTCCTCCGCGGGGGCGGGGACCCGCAGGTCCTCCGCGCAGAGCCGGCCGCGAGAGCCGACCGCGGCCGCAACGGCCATCAGGGCGGCCGCGAGCCGCCGGCGGATGAGCATCATGCGAGGTTCCCTAGGGGGCGTCATTCTACTTGAAAAGCTCGTGGATCAAGTCTTCCACCGCTTTGGCCGTGACCACGTTCATCGGCTCCCCGCCTCCTCCGAAGAGGCGCTTGCCGGCGCCGATCCCCCCTTCGGTGGCGGAAGCGCTCCAGACGACCTTGCCGGTGGTGGATTCCATCATCGCGACGTTCACCGAGATCACGTTGGCGCTCGCCGAGGCGGAGCGCACCTCGCCGTATTCCAGCAGGCTGCCGGTCAGGATCGCGTCGGCCTCGAGGTTCTTCGCGAGCTTCACCGCCTCCTCGGCGGTCGGCGCCGACGGATTGGCAAGACCGGTCCGGGAGACGGCCCGGGCCACCTCGCCGGGAGGAAGGACGTAGAACGCGCCGGTCGCCTGCAGCATCGTCATGAAGACGTCGCGCACCCGCTCCTCCGCCTTGGCGCTCGTCGTCAGGTTCGCGAAGGGAAGCACCGCCACCTTGTGGAGGGTGCTGAAGTCCATATTCGGGTCGTGGAACGTCGTGCGTTCCCCCTGCGAGGTGGCGCACGCCGAAAGCAGCGCCAGCATGCCGGCCAGGGACATCATCCAGATGCGCTTCAAGGGGCGGGTCCTCCTCAGAACCATATCCGCGTGCTGAACGTTACGATGTCGGACGAGCGATCGTCCAGGGCGGAATTGAACTCGGCGCTCTCGTAGGCGGCCTCGAGATACCAGCGGTCGGTGACGTTCCAGCGCACACGTGGAGAGAAGATCCGGCTCTCCGCCTCCAAATCCGAGCGGTACGAGTCGTCGAAACGGAACAGAATCTGGAGCCGCCCGTCGGGGAAAGGGGCCCAGCTCGCCGACGAGCTGCGCGTGAAGCGGACCGGCAGGGAATTCTCGCGGTCCCGCCGGTAGGAGAAGAACATATAGAGGGTGGCGAAGGGCCGGAACGTCACTCCCGCCTCCTCGGCCTGCCGCTCCACCGGCACCTCCTCCACCAGGTGCCCGCCCTGGCGGTTCCCCGAGTCGTCCTGAACAAGCAGGCTCAGGGTCACCGCCGGGTGCGGGTCGAGGGTCGTCAGGACGTCGACCTCCCGCATCTCCGTGCGCTCTCCGTCCTCGGTCAGCACGGCCGAGCGCCCGAGACCCAGCCGCGCGCTGATTCCCCGGTAGAGCTCGGCCTGCGTCGTCCAGCGCACCCCGGCCGAATCGCTTGGCAGTCCCTCGTGCTCCGAGGATCGGCCGCTGAACACCAGCGTGCTTTCCAGGGTCGACAGCGGAACCGCCCGGAGCGACGCCGTATAGAGGTAGGTGGTGCGGTCGCCATCCGACTCGTGGCTGTCCTCGCGGGCCACGCGGGCCATCGTCGAGTAGACCGGATTGAAGACGTGGTGCAGCGAGAATCCGTTGGAGATCGTGCCGTAGACCGGAAAGTCCTCGATCTTCCGACCGAAGGCGGAGAACTCGTAGGTCACGGCGGGACGATCGGTCAGCCGGAGCCTCAGGCTCGTGGTCAGGAGCTGTGTGGTCAGCTCGTTCCGGCCGGTCGCATCCGCCGCCGCGGTCCGGACGGCGGCCTGCAGCTCGGTGATGAAGATATTGGGAAACTGGGTCGCGTTCGGAACGCTGGCGGCAAGAGGACGCACCGCGAGCTTGACGTAGCGGGCGTCCACGGCGGTGAAGCGAATCTCGAAGCGGGTCACGAACGGCCCGAACAGCGCCGGAAAGATGGTCTGCTCGAGCTGCCAGGTCACGTTGTCGGCGCTGGTGTACAGCTCCCAGGAGAACGAGCCGGAGACCGCGGCCGGGAGGTCGCGGTCCACCCAGACGAAGAGAGTGTTCACGCGGGTCGTCGCCCCGAAGTCGAGCCCGAGATTGCGCGGACGGACGTCCCCGCCGATCGGCGGCAGCCCGAGGTCGAGCCCGACGCCGGCGATCCGATCCTCGTCGATCAGCGCGGGGGTGGCCGCCAGGAAGCCGTCGGCCGGGGTATCGTCGAGGCCCGACAGACCGCCGATGGGAAACAGCGGCGTGAGCACCTCGCCGCCGCCGCTGCTCGTCACCTCCTCCGACGTCTTGTGGATGTCGTATTCCCCGCCCACCTGGAGGCGCTGGTCCCACCAGGAGTCGCCATAGTCGACCCGTCCCGAATGGGAGATGCGGTTCAGCTGGAAGTCGTTGATCCGATCGTCAATCTCCTCGAGGGCCCCTCGGTAGTAGATGTGCACCGAGTCCTTCACCTCGTCCTCCAGGACCAGGTCGAGCAGGTCGGTGTTGGTGTCCTGGATCACGCGGTCAGGATCGTAGTCGTGGGTGCGCAGGAACCGCAGGGTGGTTTGCGGAAAGCGCTCCGGCCTCCATCCCAGGGTGGCGTTCACGATCTCCTGCACGGCTCCGAGGGAGGACCCGTCCGAACGAAAGGTGTCTTCGTTACGATACCAGCCCACCGAGGCCGACTGGATCGGCGTGCGCAGCGTGGCCGTGACGTAGGGCCGGACCTTGCGCTGCAGCGTCTCGAGATCGACGTCGTTCAGGGAGGCCTCGGTGAAGTCGCGCTCGTACAGACCTCCGGCCATTACCTGGAGATTCGGATACAGCCGCCACAGGAAGTCGACGCTGTAGCGCTGCAGGAACGAGTCGCTCAGCACGTCCGTGACCCCTCCATCCACCAGGTGAGTGCGGTCCCGCGAGGCCGCCAGCTCCGCGTATCCCGAGACGTCCTGGGCGCGCGCCCCGGAGGTGGGGATGAGCAAGCCGGCCACCAGGACGGCGAGCCACGATGCCGGAAATCGCCTTGGCTGCATTCCCGGCGCGCGCGCGCGTCCGCGATCCACACCACCCGTCACCTTTCTCCGACCAGGGCCGCGTAACGGGGATCGGCCCCGACGTCGGTGCGCGCGGCGGCCGTCTTCCCGGCGATTCCGATCCGGCGCGCCTCCCCGGACCCCGGCAAGGTGAGCACCAGGGCGTTTCCCTCGTCGTCGATGGTGACGAAGGAGATCTCGCCGTCCACCGGGATGGAGTCGGTGGGCAGGAGGGAGGCAGGATCGAAGATCTCGAGGATCCCCGTTTTTCGGCGAGCCAGGTAGATCCGGTCGGTCTTCGGATCGACCTTCAGCGCGGTCGCCCCGGGACCGACGTAGGTGCGGGCGACTGCCGCGAGCGTGTTCGTGTCGAAAATCGTCAGGTAAGGGGAGGCGCGATGAATGACGTACAGGCGCCTGCCGTCCCGGTCGAGCTGTCCGCGCAGCGGCCCCGCCTCCGTCCCCAGGGTGGCCACCACCGCACGCGCCGCCACGTCGATGACGGTGATGCTGCTCGAGCCGGTGTTGAACAGGTAGGCGCGCCGTCCGGCCCGATCCAGGAGAACCGATCCCGGCTCGTTGCCGACCGAAACGCGCGCGCGCTCCACGAGCGCCAATGCGTCCACGATGCTGGCGCTGCTGGACCCGGCATTCGCGGTGACCAGCGTCTGGCCGTCGGGGGTCAGCGCGACCTCCACCGGCTCGTCCCCGACCCGCAGGTTCAGCCGGGCGAGCACCGCCTGCTCGAGGAGCCCGATCGCTTCAATCCGATCCTCCCCGGTGACGGCAACGTAGGCGCGCCGCCGGGCGGAATCCAGCGCCAGCCCCCCCGGACGGCGTCCGGTCGGGACGATTCCGGCAATCCGGCCGGACACCTTGTCGAAGATCGCCAGCTCGTCCGAGCCGCGCGCGCTGGCCAGGGCAATCAGGCCGGACGGCGGCCGGGGCGGCGCCTCGGCCACGAAGGACGGCTGGAAGCGCATCCCCTCGGTCATCGAGCCGGCATGATCGAGACGCAGCGAAATCACCACGGGCTGCTTTTCCTGCACCGTGAAAAGAAAAGGAACCGTGACGGCGGCGTCGGTGCCGAGGGCGCCGCCCCCTTCGCCCGTCAGGGCGGCGGAGCCGATCCGCAGCTCCAATCCGGCGTAGCGGCCGGGGGGGGCCGGCCCCGAGGCGAGCCGCCGCTCGCGATCGGGATCTCCCGCTCGGAGGCGATTGAATGCGAGCTGCAGCGGAATCAGCGATCCATCTTCCCGCACGGCGGAGGCTCCCTCCAGGAGAACCTCGAGGCGGGCAGCGTCCGGGGGAAGCGGGAGGAGGTAGAGATGAATGCGGGCCTCGTCCCTCGGAAGCGGCGACTTGTCGACGAGCCTCGAAGCGGCACAACCGGCCGCTGCGAAGAGAACGAGCAAAGCTCCTGCCAGCGCTCTCAAATCGTCCCCGGGAAGGACGGGCCATCGGCCCAATTCGGGCCTCAGCCTAACACGACAAGGGGCCGGCCAAGCGGCCGGCCCCTGAGTCTTTCCGGGATCCGGGCGGGAGCCCGGATCGTCCGGTCAATCCTTCGCGTGGCACTTGTTGCAGTACTGCCTCTGAGCCGCGGCGAAGACCGTCGGCGGACGATCGTAGTACGCCGCCTTCATCTGGTTCACCGTGTAGCCGCGGTTGTACTGGCCCTGGTTGCCCATGCCGGCATCGACACCCGGGTAGACCGGGGCGCCGGTTCCGTCGGCCAGCGTCAGGAACTCCGACTCGCTGTTCCAGCGCATCCCAAATCTCCAGCCGCTGGCGTGCGCGCGGTGGCAGGAGAGGCATCCGATTCGATCCGTCCCGGCCGGGCCGGTCAGATCGGAATCGTCGTTGAGGGCCTGGAGGGCGAGGGTCGCCACGTCATTGGTGTTCTTGGCGAAGGGGACGAGCGACGTGTAAGAGTTCGCCGAGCTCCCGGTGAGATCGCCGGTCTTGATGTAGGAGTTGTAGATGTCGGCGTTCGCGTTGAGCTGAGCGTCGACGACGTGGACGAGGTTCGAGGCCGTGTCGGAGTGCATGCCGGTGTGGCAGGTGGAGCACCACTTGCCCCAGGAGACGTAGCCGCTCGTGGTGCCGTGCCCGTACGCCACCCGGGTCTGGGTCGCGGCTTCCGTCCGATTGTAGGTGTTTGGAACCACGGCCGCCGGCACTCCGGGGAAGCTCGGGCCGCTGTCGAAGGCCTGGTAGGCCGATCCGCCGAGCAGGCGGTAGACCCCCGCCGCCATCCCCGGGCCGGGGACGAAGCCGTAGGAGCCCGACTCCTCGATCGGCGCGGAGACGCCGACGCTGGTGGGATAGACGACGCTGCCGTCGTCGAGACGGCGGGCGCGGCTGTGCGGATCATGGCAGCTGATGCAGGTCAGCTCCGACGCCGGCATCGTCCCGCCCGGAGCGGTGGGACCGTCGACGAAGGTGTAGCTGTTGTCCATCGCGATGATGTTGTGACCGCGAGTGAATCCCTGGTTGTTGACGGGGCTGCCGAAGGTGGAGAGGGCCGTGAGGTTCTGCCGCAGCCAGCCGAAATCACCACCGGGTGTGCGCTGCTTGGGAATGTCGGTCGCATTCAGCAACTCGCTCGCCGGAGTGCTGATGTGATAGCTGCTCGGCCCGGCGTCGCCGGTTCTTTCATGACAGCGCAGGCAGGTGGAACCGGCGTCGCTCTTCATCAGCAGGTGGCTCGAGCTGGGGGAGCTGTGCATGCTATGGCAGCCCGTGCAATAGGCGACGCCACCGTCGTGGAACGCCCATACCGGCGTCCCCCACAGGAAGAGCGCCGCCACGGAGGCCGTCACCGCGACGATCTTGGTTAGCGTTCTCATGTGCGCCTCGTGTGCTTCCCCTTGAGGGAAGGAGTTGGTCCGTTCATCCCACGGTGAATCCCGCATTCACTCTGCTCCCCGGCCTTTCATCACCTCCCTGCTGGGGGGGAGTCGCCCGCGAGACGTTCGCGGTTTTTGCTTGGATCCAGGGCGCCGGGAGAGAGAACGGCTGCAACCCTTTGCCGTTGCCTGCCCCTGCCCGCCGCAGCAGAACTGCAAGAAGCGTGCACGGCGAAAACACAGGAACGAAATCTCTGCTTCCCCATGGAAACGCTGCAAAAACCGGTTTGCGCGCGGGCAAGAGCGAGGAACCGGGCTCGAGGCGAGCGAAAGATTTGCGGGGAATCGAGAGGCTCTGCGAAATTTTTAGAGGCAACCGGGTCGCCTGAAGGCCCGTGAGCCGGGGTCGCCGGGGCACCGCGCCGAGCGCAGGGGGAATGAGCGTGGCACAGTCGTTGCTGTACCTCCTGCGAAGGCTGTCCCCGTTTCCCGCCTCGAGGCGTGGCACGCGGGCGTCGAAGGAGCGGTCGCCATGATGAAGATGCCCCGGCTGGACTACGATCGCACTCCCTTCCTGATCATCTGGGAGACCACCCAGTCCTGCGATCTCGCCTGCCTGCACTGCCGGGCCTCGGCCCAGCCGCTGCGCCATTGCGACGAGCTGACCACCGAGGAAGGAGAGGACCTCCTGCGCCAGGCGGCCGGGCTCGGTACTCCGATCTTCATTCTGAGCGGCGGCGATCCGCTCAAGCGCCCCGACCTGATGCGCCTGATCCGCACGGGAGCGAACCTCGGCCTTCGCATGGCCACCATCCCGGCCGCGACCGAGCGGCTGACCGAGGAGGTGGTGAAGGATCTGAAGCAGGCCGGGCTGAGCCAGATGGCGCAGAGTCTCGACTACCCGACCGCGGCGCTGCACGACGCCTTCCGCGGCGTTCCCGGCGCCTATGCCAAGACGATGCAGGCGGTGGAATGGGCCCACCGGCACGATCTTCCGCTGCAGATCAATACGACCCTGTGCGCCGAGTCGGCGCCCTATCTGGAGGAGATGGCCGAGCTGGTGACCCGCCTCGGCGTGGTCTTCTGGGAGGTCTTCTTCCTGATCCCGACGGGCAGGGGATCGAAGCTCAACGGGTTGACCGCCGAGCAGTGCGAGGAGCTGTTCGAGATCCTCTATCAGGTGCAGAAGCGCTCCGAGTTCCTCGTGAAGGTCACCGAGGCACCGCATTTCCGCCGTTACGTCATGATGCGGGAAGGTTTGCGGGGCTCCGCGCCGACGGGGAGCCGCTCGGGGCAGTCGCTGCCGGCTCAGCTCGTGCGCACCGAAGGACCCGGGCATACGATCGGCCTTGCCTCCCAGGGGGTCAATTCAGGCAACGGCTTTCTCTTCGTCTCACACCTCGGCGACGTCTATCCGAGCGGCTTCCTCCCGGTGAAGGCGGGCAACATCCGAACGGCGCCGCTGGCATCGATGTACCGGGAGACTCCGCTGTTCCGCAGCCTCCGCACTCCGGAGAGCTTCCTCGGCGTCTGCGGACGATGCGAGTTCCGCGGCGTGTGCGGCGGCTCGCGATCCCGCGCCTTCGCGCTGACGGGGAACTATCTCGCGAGCGATCCGTGGTGCGCCTACCGGCCGTCGCCGGCCGGCGCGGCGGCTCAAGCTGGAGTGTGAGGGAACCGTCCCGCCGGGTGTCCGCCCGGGATGCGAAATCCCACCAAGTCTCTCGCTTCCTCCCACCGCAAACGATGCGCGAGAACTGAGCGCCGCCGCAGAAGTTTCGGCGCGCCGGGAATCACGACGCGCCGCGCGACGCGAAAGAACCTGCTCATCGCGCCTGAAAGGCCCACAAACCCGCCTCCACGGCGAGGCTGAGGTCCCCGGGATCTCATCGATCCATCCTCGTGAATCAGGCACGGACCCTGCTATGCCTGTTGCCGAGGAGGATCGCCATGCCTGGTGCAAGAGCGCACGGTTGGGTCGTGATCAACAGCGAGGAATGCAAGGGGTGCGGCCTGTGCATCTCCGTCTGCCCGGGGAATTGCCTGTCGCATTCCGCGGGCTTCAATCACCAGGGATATCACCCGGTCAGGTTTGCCGGCGAGGGGTGCCTGGCCGACAGCCACTGTTTCTATGCCTGCCCCGAGCCGGGGGCCATCGCCGTCTACAGGAGGGATGCCGATGAGCAGCCCGCTGCCTAAGGGAGCTCGACGCGCCGAGCCGCGCCTGATGAAAGGGAACGAGGCGGCAATCCATGGAGCCCTGCTGGCCGGCTGCCGATCGTTTTACGGATATCCCATCACGCCGGCGAGCGAGCTGGCCGAAACGGCGGCGCGGCTGTTCCCGCCTTGCGGCGGCACCTTCCTGCAGGCGGAAAGCGAGGTTGCGGCCATCAACATGCTGTATGGCGCATCGTCGGCCGGTGAGCGCACGATGACCGGGTCCTCCAGCCCGGGCATCTCCCTCATGATGGAAGGGGTCTCCTACGCGGCCGGCTCCGAGCTGCCGATCGTCGTCGTCGACATCATGCGTGGGGGCCCCGGCCTCGGGAACATCGGTCCCGAGCAGGGCGACTACTTCCAGGTGGTCAAGGGCGGCGGCCACGGCTGCTACCGCAACATCGTCCTGGCGCCTGCCTCGGCGCAGGAGATGGCCGACCTCACGGTGCTGGCCTTCGAGCTGTCGGACAAGTACCGCAATCCGGCCTTCGTCCTGGCGGACGGCTTCGTCGGGCAGACGATGGAGCCGGTGAAGCTGCCGCTCGCACCGACGGCTCCACCCGCGCGGCCCTGGGCGGTGCGGGGCGATGCCGCCACCCGGCACAACCTGATCACCTCCATCTTCCTGTCCCACGACGCCCTCGAGCAGCACGAGCGCGGTTTGCAGGTCAAATACGAGACGATCCGGCAAAGCGAAGTGCGCTACGTCGAAGAGGCCGTGGCCGACGCGGAGATCCTCCTGGTGGGCTATGGCATCGTCGCGCGCGTGCTGCGCCGTGCGCTGGTCCTGCTGCGAGGCGCGGGGATTCGGGCCGGGCTGCTGCGGCCGCTGACGCTCTGGCCTTTTCCCGAGGCGGTCATGCGCCGGCTGGCGCACCGCGTCGCGAAGATCCTCGTCGTCGAGCTGAGCGCCGGGCAGATGGTGGAGGACGTGCGGCTGGCTGCCGGCGAGCGATGTCCGGTCGCCTTCTACGGTCGCATGGGAGGCAATGTCCCTTCGGCGGAGGAGATTGCCGCCGAGGCGGTCCGGGTCATGGAGGGACGGCGCTGGGCGGCGGCGTTCAAGCCGGCGCGGGAGGTGAGTCATGCTCAAGCTGCTTCATGAGCGGCCCCGGTCGTTCTATCCGGCCTTCGATCGCAAGGACGGAGACCCGACGGTCACCCATTACTGCCCGGGCTGCGGCCACGGCAACGTGCACAAGCTGGTGGCGGAGGCGGTCGACGACCTCGGGATTGCCGATCGGATGGTCTTCATCAATCCCGTCGGCTGCTCCGTCTTCGCTTACTACTATCTGGACGTGGGGCACATCCAGGCGCCGCACGGGCGGGCCCCGGCGGTCGCCACCGCGGTCAAGCGGGCGCGACCCGACAGCATCGTCATCGTCTACCAGGGAGATGGGGATCTCGCCGCCATCGGTGGCAACGAGATTCTGCAGGCGGCCGCGCGCGGCGAGGACCTGACCGTCATCTTCATCAACAACGCCCTGTACGGGATGACGGGCGGGCAGCTTGCTCCCACTTCGCTCGTGGGCCAGATCACCTCGACCACGCCCCGCGGACGCGCCCCCGAGCAGGAGGGCTATCCCATCAAGGTCTGCGAGCTCCTCGGCTCGCTGGATGCCCCCGTCTACCTTGAGCGGGTGGCTCTCGGGGACGGTCGGCATGACCTGCAGGTCCGGCGGGCCGTCCGCAAGGCGATCAAGAACCAGATGGAAGGGAAGGGCTTCTCCCTCGTCGAGGTGCTGTCCCCCTGCCCGACGGGCTGGAAGCAGGAGCCTCCCGACTCGGCGAGGTGGGTTCTGGAAACCATGACGAAGACGTTTCCGCTGGGTGTGAAGCGCGACGTGAGAGTCGAAGGCCGCAAACCCACCGGAGCACGCCGCCGCGTCGAGCCGGTCGATGTGCCAAAAGTCCTGGGGCTCGATGCAGCCCAGGCCGTTCCGGGAGGGACGCACGACGGCTGGTCGGCCGAGGCGATTGAGCCGCGCTTCCGGAATCCGCGCATCAAGGTGGCCGGCTTCGGCGGCCAAGGAGTGTTGTTCCTCGGCACGGTCATCGCGGAGGCTGGCATGTTGAGCGGCCGGGCCGTCTCCTGGCTGCCTTCCTATGGCCCCGAGATGCGCGGCGGCACGGCCCACTGCCACGTCATTCTGAGCGAACACGAAGTCGACTCGCCGCTGGTGAGCGAGGCTTCGGTGCTGTTCGCCTTCAATCGGCCCTCCCTGATGAAATTCGCGGAGGACGTCGGGCCCCAGGGTCTCATCATCTACGATTCGGGGCTGATCCAAGATCCCCCACCGTTGTCCGACCGCGAAGTTCTGGCCGTTCCCGCCACCTCCATCGCCGAGCATCTGGGCTCGGCGCGCGCCGCCAACCTGGTGGCGCTCGGGGCCTGGATCGGCAGGACCGGCATTCTTCCGGTATGGGCCGTGCGCGCGGCACTGCAGCAGCACGCGCTCAAGCCGGGCGCCCTGGAGCTGAACCTCAACGCGCTGGAGGAGGGGATCCGTCAGGCGACCCCCGCCCTCCGCGGAGGAGCATCATGATCCTGGGAGTCCCGCGGGAGCGCGTCGCCACGGAGCATCGCGTGGCGCTGACGCCGGCCGGGGCACGGTCCCTCGTCCATCAGGGACACGTGGTGGTGATCGAGTCGGGAGCGGGGCGGGCGGCGCGCTTCGCGGATGAGAAGTACGCCGACGCCGGGGCCCGCGTGGTGTACGGCACCGACGAGGTGTTCGGCAGGGCCGACCTGGTGATAAAGGTCTCGGCTTTGGCCGCGGAGGAAGTTCCGCATCTGCGCGAGGGCCAGGCCATCCTCGCCTTCCACCACCTCGCAGCCGCCTCCAGGAGCCACCTCGAGGCCCTTCTGCGCCGCGGCGTCACGCTGATCGGATTGGAGATCCTGGAGGACTCCCACGGCGACGCGCCGGTTTTGCACGCCATGAGCGAGATTGGCGGCCAGCTCGCGGTCGGCGTCGCGGCCCACCAGCTCCAGACGCTTTCCGGCGGCCGCGGCATCCTGCTCGGCGGCTCGATTGGCATCCCGCCGGCGCACGTCGTCATTCTCGGAGCCGGCGTTTCCGGGGTCGCGGCCGCTCGCCGCGCGGTCGGCAATGGAGCTCAGGTCACGCTGCTCGACACGAGCCTGACGGCGCTGCGCCGCGCCGACGAGATCTTCGGGCGTGGCATCGTCACGGAGGTCTCGCACCTGGCTTCGGTGGATCGCGCTGTCGCCTATGCCGACGTGGTCATCGGAGCGGTCCTGGTGCGCGGCGAGCGGGCGCCGCTGATCGTCACCCGTGAGGTGGTGCGAAGGATGAAGCCGGGCGCCGTGATCATCGACCTGGCGATTGACCAGGGGGGGTGCGTTGAGACCAGCCGGCCGACCACGCTGGCTGATCCGGTTTTCGTCGAGCACGAAGTGGTCCATTGCGCCGTGCCCAACCTGAGCTCCGCGGTGGCCCGAACCGCGTCCCTGGCGCTTACTTATGCCGCCCTGCCCTTCGTGGAGACGCTGGCAGCGCGCGGCCTCGACTCCACTCTGATGCGCGAGCCGGGCTTCGCCCGGGGCCTCTATCTCTACCAGGGCGAGCTGGTCTGTCCCAGCGTCGGCCGGGCATTCGGGCTGCGCGCCACCGCGATCGGCGAAATCGTCGGGGCGCCCCAGCCGATGGCGCCGTCAGCCGCGGCAGGGAGGCGCCCGTGAGCTGGTTCACGGCCTATCGTGCCAAGGTGACGACGCCCGAGAAGGCCATCGAGCGCGTCCGCTCGGGAGAGCGCGTCTACATCCATCCGGGGGCATCCGAGCCGGAGGCCCTGGTTCGGGCCTTGATCGCCCGGGCCTCCTCCCTGCGCGACGTGGAGATTATCCACCTGCTCACCCTGGGAGATGCCGGTTACGTGAGGCCGGGCATGGAGCCGCACTTTCGGCACACCGCCATGTTCGTCGGCGCCAACGTGCGCGAGGCGGTCAACGACGGGCGCTCCGATTACATGCCGATCTTCCTTTCGGAGATCCCCTCGCTGTTCCGCGGGGCGATGCCCATCGATATCTGCCTGATCCAGGTGTCGCCGCCCGACGAGCACGGCTTCTGCTCATACGGCGTCGGCGTGGACACCACCAAAGCGGCGGCCGAGGCGGCGCGCCTGGTCATCGCCGAGGTCAACCAGCAGATGCCCCGGACCCTGGGCGACTCCTTCATCCACATCCGCAAGCTCGACGCCATCATCGAGACCGACCATCCGGTCCTGGAGCTGCCGCGGCATCCCGCCGGCGAGCTGCACCGCCGCATCGCGCGGCACGTCGCCGGGCTGATCGAGGACGGCGCCACCCTGCAGATGGGCATCGGCGGCATCCCCGACGCGGTCCTGGCCGAGCTGGGAGACCGCCGGGACCTGGGAGTGCACACCGAGATGTTCTCCGATGGGGTGGTGGACCTGATCGAATCGGGGGTCATCAACAACGAGCGCAAGTCTCTGCACCGGGGGAAGGTCGTGGCGGGATTCCTCATGGGAAGTCGCAGGCTCTACCGCTTCGTCCACAACAATCCGATCATCGAGCTGCACCCGACCGAGTACACCAACGATCCTTTCGTCATCGCCGCCAATGACCGCATGGTGGCGATCAACTCGGCGCTGCAGATCGACCTGACCGGGCAGGTGTGCGCCGACACGATCGGGACGTCGATCTACTCCGGCTTCGGCGGACAGGTCGATTTCATCCGCGGTGCGGCGCGCTCGAAGGGCGGCATCCCGATCATCGCACTGCCGTCCACCGCCAAGGGCGGGCGCGTGTCGCGCATCGTGCCGATGCTCGACCTCGGGTCCGGGATCGTGACAACCCGCGCCGACGTGCATGCCGTGGTCACGGAGTATGGGGTCGCCCGGCTTCACGGCCTCTCTCTGCGGCGGCGCGCCGCGGCGCTGATCGCCATTGCGCATCCCGACTTCCGGGAGGCGCTGACGGAACATGCCGTTGCCCGCCACCTGCTCGACGGCTCCGCGAGCCGCGAGGCGATGGTCGGCGGTTATTGAGCGGCCGCGAGGCCGAGGAGGGATCAACATGGCGGAGCAGGTTGTTTTCCTGAACGGACACTTCATGCCGGAATCGCAGGCGCGCATTCCGCTGCTGACCCACGGCCTGCAGTACGGCACGGGAGTGTTCGAGGGGATTCGCGCCTACCGTGACGAGGAGAGCCGCGAGGTGCTGCTGTTTCGTGCCACCGATCACTTCGCGCGCATGGCCCAGAACGTGAAGTTCCTGAAGATCCGGATGCTGGCCCAGCCCGCGGATCTGGCCAGGATTGCCGCGCGGCTGATCCGCCTGAACGGTTTCGAGACCGACGTCTATGTCAGGCCCATCGCCTTCAAGGCGGCCACCAAGGTGGGCGTCAACCTGCCTGTTGAGGAGTCCTTCGCGATGATCGCGGTGCCCATGGGGGACTACGTCGACACCCGCAAGGGGCTGCATTGCGGCATCTCATCGTGGCGGCGGCTTCAGGACAATTCCATTCCGTGCCGGGCCAAGATCTGCGGCGCCTACGTCAACTCCGCGCTGGCGGCGCAGGAGGCGCGCGATCGGGGCTTCGACGAGGCGATCTTCCTCAACGAGGAAGGGCGGGTCGCGGAGGGGAGCGCCATGAACCTGTTCATGGTGCGCGACGGGCGCCTGGTGACGCCCGACGCTTCCCAGGGAATCCTGGAAGGGATCACGCGGGACACCATCATCCGCATGGCGCGCGAGGTGCTGGACGTCCGCACCGACGAGCGCGGAGTGGACCGGGCGGAGCTGGTGGTGGCCGACGAGCTCTTCCTTTGCGGGACCGCCGCCCAGATCGCTCCGGTGACGCGCATCGACGGGCGCGTGATCGCCAACGGCGCTCCGGGTCCCCTGACCCTGCAGCTGCAATCGCTCTACGAGCGCGTGGTGCGGGGCAGAATCCCCGAATACCGCGCGTGGGCCGAGCCCGTGTACGGCTACGATCGAACGGCGAAGGCGGCGGTTCCGGCCGTGGCTTGATGAAGGGAGAGCCCATGGATCTTCACCGCGAGGCACTGAGCTACCACCGTGGCGGCCGCCCCGGAAAGATCGAGGTCGTCGCCACCAAGCCCTGCAGGACCCAGCGCGACCTGTCGCTCGCCTATACGCCCGGCGTGGCCGAGCCGTGCCGGGAGATCCAGGGGAACCCCGAGTCGGTCTACGAGCTCACGGGCAAGGGCAATCTCGTGGCGGTCGTCAGCAACGGCACGGCGGTGCTGGGATTGGGCGCCATCGGCCCGGCGGCCGGCAAACCGGTCATGGAGGGGAAGGCAGTCCTTTTCAAGCGCTTCGCCGACGTGGACGTCTTCGACCTGGAGATCGATTCGACCGACCCGGAGGAGGTCATCCGGACCGTGCGTCTGCTCGAGCCGACCTTCGGCGGCATCAACCTCGAGGACATCGCCGCCCCGGCCTGCTTCCGGATTGAGGAGGAGCTGATCCGGACCATGAGCATCCCGGTCTTCCACGATGACCAGCACGGAACCGCGATCATCGCCGGGGCTGCCGTGGTGAACGCCCTGGAGCTGCAGCGCAAGCGTCTGACGGAGGTGCGCGTGGTGTTCGCGGGCGCGGGGTCGGCGGCCATCGCTTCGGCAAAGATTCTCCTGGCGCTGGGCATGCAGACGAATCAGATCCTCATGGTGGATCGCTCCGGCGTGGTCCACAAAGGACGCGAGAAGGGGATGAATCCCTACAAGGCCCTCTTCGCCACCGACGAGAAGTGCCGCACCCTGGCGGAGGCGATGCGCGGCGCAGACCTGCTCATCGGATTGAGCGAAGCCAATCTGGTCACCCGGGAGATGGTGGCATCGATGGCGCCGAGGCCGATCATCCTGGCGATGGCGAATCCGGATCCGGAGATCCCCTACGACACGGCGCGCCGCGTGCGGGATGACCTGATCATGGCGACGGGAAGGTCGGACTTTCCGAACCAGGTCAACAATGTCCTGGGATTTCCCTTCATCTTCCGTGGGGCCCTCGACGTGCGGGCCGCCGCCATCAACCTGCCGATGAAGCTGGCGGCCTTGCATGCCCTGGCCGGGCTGGCCCGCCAGGCGGTTCCCGAGAGCGTGCTTTCCGCTTACGGTCAGGGGCGCTTCACCTTCGGGCCGGAATACATCATTCCCAAGCCCTTCGATCCGCGAGTCATCACCTGGGAGGCGACGGCGGTGGCGCGGGCGGCCATGGAGTCGGGCGTGGCCCGGCGCTCGGTCGATCTCGAGCAGTACCGCGAACGGTTGGAGAGCCGCCTGGGCCCCGCGCGGGAGGCGATGCGGATCATCACGCATCGCGCCCGCAAGGATTCGCGCTCGATCGTTTTCCCCGAGGGGACCCATCCCCGCATCCTTCGGGCCGCGACGGTCCTGGTCGAAGATCGCGTCGCGCGGCCCATTTTGCTCGGTTCTGCGGAGGCGGTGCAGGAGGCGGCGCGGGACCTGGGGGTGCCGCTTGCCGGGGTGACGGTCGTCGATCCTGCACGCTCCAAGGTGGCCGACGCCGCCGCTGACACGCTGTACGCCCTGCGGCGGCGCAAGGGCGTGACGCGCGAAGACGCCCGCCGGATGGTCCTCGATCCCGACATGTTCGGGGCGCTCATGGTCGCGCGCGGCGAGGCGGACGCCCTGGTCTCCGGGGTGACGCGCCACTATCCGGACGTCATCAGACCGCTGCTGCAGATCATCGGGACCCGCCCCGGCGTGCAGCGGGTCGTGGGTGTGTTCCTGATGACCTTCCGCAACCGATCGATCTTCGTCGCCGACGCGACCGTCAACGTCGAGCCCGACGCCGCGACGCTGGCGGAAACCGCCATCCTGGCCAGCGATCTGGCGTGTCGCTTCGGTCTCGAGCCGAGGATTGCCATGCTGTCGTTCTCGAACTTCGGCAGTGTCGGACATCCCTTCGCGCGGAAGGTCGCCGAGGCCACCCGCATGGTCCGCGAGCGGCGCCCCGACCTGGTGGTGGACGGCGAGATGCAGGCCGACACTGCCGTGGAGCCGCATCTGGCGGAGACCGTGTTCCCGTTCAGCGCCATCCGGGGGGATGCCAACGTGCTCGTCTTCCCGGATCTCTCCGCCGCCAACGTCGCCTACAAGCTCCTGCACCGGCTTGGAGGGGCCGAAATAATCGGCCCGATGCTGGCCGGCATGGACAAACCCGTGCACGTGCTGCACCAGGGAAGCACGGTGAGCGACATCGTGAACCTGGCGACGATCGCGGTGGCGGACGCCGCTCTGGCTCGAAAAGTGGATTTGCCGGCGACCGGCGAGGCAATGCTGGCCGCGGCACAGGATTGAACCAAGGCGCGGTCCGGCCGCGCATGGAGGTCGCGATGCTCGGCAATTCTCGTGAAGCGGACAGGAAGGGCTCGATGCGATGCCAAAGCGATGCTGGCGCAAGCGAAGGGCGGATGCGTGAGTGGCGCGGAACGGGGCTGTGCAGCGAGGCGCAGGCCGACGGGGTGCCCTGTTCCTGCCTTGGAGGCTCCTGCGACACCTGCCGGCACCGCCTAGACGACTCGAGCCACACATCCTCGGAAACGGCGACGGGATTCCGCTCATGAGAGGCTTCGGCGCGATAATCCGTCGCTTCTCAAGCCCTCGGGACTCACCCCGGCGCCTGCACCCTTTTGCGGCGGCGATCTTCTGTGGACTGTTGATCGGGTTGGGCGCCGCTTCGGCCCTGGAGCCGACTCCATCCGTCGACCCCGCGGTGAAGAAGTCGGAGGCTCCGGGGATCAAGAATTACTCCCTGCTGGAAGGCTCCCGCGGTTATGGGGGCGCCAGGTTCGGCTTCGGCGGGGCGACCGAGCCCTCGGCGATGGCCTTCCTCAAGAAGCAAGGCTTCGCCTCGGTCATCAACCTGCGGGCCGCGACCGAGGAAGGCGCCGACGTCGAGGCGGGCAGAGCGGCGGCCCTGCAGGCGAAGCTCGCTTACTTCCATATTCCTTTCGATCCGGCCCATCCCGATCCGGATGTGGTCGAGAAGTTCCTGGCCGTCCTGGGCGCTCCCGCGAACCAGCCGGTGTTCATCCATTGCAAGTCGGGAAACCGGGTGGGCTCCCTGTGGATGATCAAGCGCGTCCTGAAGGACGGATGGACCATCGACAAGGCCCGCGAGGAGGCTGTGGCGATCGGGCTCGCGACGCCGCAGGCCGAGAAATTCGCTCTCGACACCATCGCCCCGGTGCCCACGGTGCGGAAGTAGCGGACACCGTCGGCGACGTGACGGCGTTCTCGCATCGGGGCGACACGAGAGATGGTTCCCGTCAGCGGCACGAGAATTGGCGGCTCAGGGTCGCTGCGACGCTGCTGTTCCCGGTCCGGCGAACCATCGATAAAGCGTCGGAAGGACCAGCAAGGTCAGAAGCGTCGACGTGAGCAACCCTCCGATGACCACCGTGGCGAGCGGCTTCTGGACTTCCGCTCCGGCTCCCGTTGCGAGCGCCATCGGCACGAATCCCAGGCTCGCGACCAGCGCCGTCATCAGGACCGGGCGAAGGCGGATATGGGCCGCGCGCAGGGCAGCTTGCCCCGGATCCATTCCCTCCTCGGTCTCCAGCTTGCGGGTGAACGAGAGAAGGACGACGCCGTTGAGGACGGCGACCCCGAAGAGCGCGATGAAGCCGATTCCCGCCGAGATGCTGAAGGGCATGCCGCGGACGAGGAGAGCGCCGATGCCTCCGGTGGCCGCCATCGGCACGTTCAGGAAGATCAGCGCCGCCGCCCGGATCGATCCGAAGGCGGCGTACAGGAGCGTGAGAATCAGGAAAAGGGCGAACGGAACGGCGATGGCGAGGCGTCTCGTCGCCGCCTCGAGATGCTCGAACTGCCCACCCCAGGTCACGTAGTAGCCTGAAGGCAGGTCGAGGCGGGTCGCCACGGCACGGCGGGCCTCGGCGACGAAGCCGGCGATGTCGCGGCCGCGCACATTGGCTTCGATGGTGACCCGGCGGAGCGCCTGCTCCCGGCTGATCTGGGCCGGACCTTCCTGGATCTCGATATCCGCCAGCTGGGCCAGCGGTATCAGTCGGCCGTCCTGCGTCCCGACAGGAACCGCGGCAAGGGAATGGGGATCGGTCGCGACGCCCTCCTTGAGACGCACCGCGATTTCGAAGCGGCGCCTTCCTTCCAGGACGCTTCCCACGATCCGCCCGCTGCGGGCCGCCTCGACGGCCGACAGCACGTCGTCCGCGCTGGCTCCCAGGCGGGCGATTCGATCCCGGTTCACCACGACGCGAATCATGGGGAGTCCCGCGGTCTGCTCGATGCGGACGTCCGCCGCGCCGGGAATCCTTGCGATCAGGGAGCCGAGCTCGGCGGCCTTGGCGGAGAGGACGTCGAGATCGTCTCCGAAAACCTTCACAGCCAGGTCGCTCTTGGCGCCCGCGATCAGCTCGTTGAAGCGCATCTCGATCGGCTGGGTGAAGCTGAAGACGTTGGCCGGGACGTTCTTTTCGAGGGCCTCGTGCATTTCGGCGATGAGCTCCTGCTTGTCGATCCCGCGGCGCCATTCCCCCGGGGGCTTGAGAATGACGAAAACATCGGAGAGATCCAGGCCCATCACGTCGGTGGCCACTTCGGGGCTTCCGGTACGGGACACGACCGTCTCGACTTCGGGAATCTTGACCAGGACCTTTTCGATCTGAGTGGTCGAGGCAAGCGACTGCGTGAGCGACACGCTGGGCAGGCGCGAAGCCTGGATCACGATATCGCCTTCGTCGAGGCGCGGGACGAACTCCGCACCGAGAAAGGGGACGGCGAGCATCGAGAGGCAAAAGACCCCGAGGGCGATGAGGCCGGTGGCTCGGGGACGTGCCATCGCCCATCGGAGAGCCGGCTCGTAGGCTCGATGCGCCGCCCGGAGAAGCCAGGTTTCCCGCTCTCTGACCTGTGGAGGAAGGACCAGAGAGCAGAGCACCGGGATAATCGTGAGGGCCACCAGGAGCGACCCGGCGATCGCGAAAACCACGGTCCAGGCCATGGGCCGGAACATCTTCCCTTCGATGCCGCTGAGGGACAGGATTGGCAGGTAGACGATCAGGATGATCCCGACGGCGAAGGCGATCGGTCTGCCGACCTCCAGGGCGGCCGCCAGAACGGATTGCTGGCGCTCGTCGCGGGACTGTGGCGAGCCGGCGGTCCGGCGCACGATGTTCTCCACCATGACGACCGAGCCGTCGACGATCAGCCCGAAGTCGATGGCTCCGAGGCTCATGAGGTTCCCCGAGATGCCGGAGCGCACCATGGCGATGAAGGCGATCAACATCGACAGAGGGATGGCGGAGGCGACGATCAGCCCGCCCCGGAGGTTTCCGAGCACCAGCAGGAGGACGGCGATGACGAGGAGACCTCCCTCGACGAGGTTCTTGGAAACCGTCGAGATGACGCGCGAGACGAGGGCCTCGCGGTCGTAGTAGGGAACGATCCGGATCCCCTTCGGGAGGGTCGGCTGGATCTCGTCGAGGGCCTGTTTCACGCGACCCACCACTTCGCGCGCATTCTCGCCCGCGAGCATCATGACCATCCCGATGACCGTTTCTCCTTTTCCATCCTTGGTCGCGCCGCCGATGCGCAGCATCGGTCCTTCCCGCACCTCGGCGACGTGCCGGATGAGGATGGGCGTTCCCTCGGCGGTGGTGCCGACGACGACCTTTTCCAGATCCGCGGCGCCGGTAACCATGCCTTCTCCGCGGATCACATAGCCCTCGCCGCCTTTCTCGATGATGCCGCCGCCGCGGTTCAGGTTGTTGCGCTCCACCGCCTGGAAGACCTGGGGAATCGAAAGGTGGTAGGCGAGGAGCCGGCCGGGATCCAGGAGGACGTGATATTGCTTCGCGAGCCCTCCCCAGGTGTTGACCTCGATCACCCCGGGGACGCTGCGCAGCCGGTAGGCAATGTCCCAATCCAGCAGCGTGCGCAGCTCCATCGCCGAGTGTCCCTCGCCTTCGAGGACGAACATGAAGACCTCGCCGAGGCCGGTGGAGATGGGGCCCATTTCCGGGCGCTCGACGTCGGGTGGGATCGACTCCTGGGCGGCGGAGAGACGCTGCTCGACGAGGTTCCTGGCCCAGTAGATGTCGGTCCCGTCCTGGAAGACGACCGTCACGGCCGACAGCCCGTAGCGCGAGACCGAGCGGACCTCCTCGAGCCGGGGAAGGCCGCTCATCGCGTTCTCGATGGGACGCGTGATGAACTGTTCGATCTCGAGAGGCCCGAGGGCCGGAGCCTTGGTCAGCACCTGCACCTGGACCGAGGTGACGTCGGGCATGGCATCGATGGGAAGTCTTCCGAGCGCAACCGCCCCGGCGGCGACCAGGAGGACGGCGGCCATGGTCACCGCGAGACGGTTTCGCAGCGACAGTTCGATCAGGCGATGGATCATCAGTGCTCCTCGCCTTCGATGGTCCCTTTCAGCAATTCCGACTTGAGAACGAAGGCGCCCTTTGTCGCCACGCGCTCCTGCTCCTTCAAGCCGTGGCGGATCTCCGTCATCCCGTGCGCCTCCCGGCCCACCTCGACGGGCCGCAGCTCGAACCGCCCGGGTCCTTTCTCGACGAAGACCGCGGGCAGGCCGGTGATCATCTGCACGGCGTCGCTGGGAACGGCGGTCGCTTCGGCATCGGTTGCTCCGCGCAATGGAATCGCGGCCGTGATGAACATCCCGGGACGAAGCTGTCCCGAGGCGTTGTCGAGAGCCACCCGCAGATGGGCCGTCCGCCCCGCCTCGTCGAGCGACGGCTCGATAAGGGCGATCGTTCCCGTGAAGACGGACCCTGGGAAGGTGTCGGTCGTGATCTCCACCTCACCCTGGTCCCGGACCTGTCCGAGGTCCTTCTCGTAGACATCTACGATGGCCCAGACTCGAGACAGCTCGGCGATCTCGAACAGGGCGGCTTCCCGCCCGACCAGCAATCCCGGTGAGAGGGACCGTGACAGGACGACCCCCTCCATGGGAGCCGTCACGGAAAACTCGGCGCGAGGGCGATCGGCCAGCGATTTATCGTCGGGATCGAGTCCGAGGCGAGCGAGATCCTGCCGGGCCGCCTGGGCCTCCGCCGACGCGGATTCGGCTTCGGCGCGGCGGATCTCCACCTCGGCACGGCTGATGCCTTTCATCTCCAGGAGCTTCTCGCCGCGCTCCAGGGCGCGCCTGGCGGCTTCCTCGTGCGCGGCCGCGGTCCGATGCCTGGCCACGGCGGCGCTCACTTCGGCGCCTTCGATGCTGGCCAGGATCTGACCTCGCCTGACCCGGTCCCCGATGTCGGCGAGGACCCGGACCACCCGGCCGCCGGCGAGGGGCCTCACCGTCACGTTCTTCGACGCGATGGGACGGATGATCCCGCTGGCGATGACGTGAGGGTGGAACGTCTCACGGGAGACCGAAACGACCTCGATGCCTGCCGCCCGGACGGCCTCCGTCGAGAGGACGATCTCTTCCCTGGCCGGATGTGCCGCTTCTTTCTCGTGCTCCGGCTCCGGTGTCCCGCCGCAGGCAATCGCCAGGAAGAGCAGCGTGGTCAGGGTCGGTTTCGCCCACCGGGGTTGCGCGTGAGACACAGGGTGCATCATCGGGCCTCCGCCGAGGGAGAATTCCCCCCGATCGCCAGATCCAGGATGGTTTCCGCGCGGCGGGCGGCCGCGTGGAGCTCGAGCTGCCGGAGGCGCACTGCGAGAACGGTGCGATAGGCGTCGAGGAGCTCGAGAATCCCCATGCTTCCGGCGTCGTAGGCCGCACGGGCGATCCGGACGAGGTCCTCCGGGTCATCCAAGCCGCCGTAGGCAAGCTCCGCGTCGCGGCGTGAGACGGTGTCGGCATAGGCGGCCTCGATCTCGCCGAGGACCTGTCGCGCCAGGGCCGCTCGCCGGGCGCGCGCCAAGGCGGCTTCCGCCCGGGCCACTCCGCGCTGCCCCTGTCCCCGGTCGAGGATAGGGATGGAGAGAGCGATGCCGAGAACCGGTCCTCTGTCCTCGGAGTTGCCCGCTTCCGTGGTCTTGGTTCCGAACGTGAGCGCGGCGTCGGGGACCGCGCGGCGATGCGCGGCGCGAGCCGCCAGATCGGAGCCCTCGGCCTCGAGGTCCAGTGCCACGACGTCGCCCCGGGTTTCGAAGCGTCGGAGGACTTCCTCACGCTTCGGCAGGGGTTCTTCGGCATCCAGCCGGCCCGTGGCCAGCAGGCCATCAGGCGGCAGGTTCACGAGCGCCGCCAGGGAAGAGCCGGCGCCGGCAAGCTCTCCGCGGGCGAGGGCAAGGTCCGCGGCGATCTCGGCAAGCTCCCGCTCCGCTCTCATGCGATCGAATCCCGAAGACTCACCTTCGCGCTCGCGAGCGCGCAGGGCTTCCACCAGCTCCTGCATCTGCGAGCGTGCGGTCTCGACGGTACCGGCGCGCTCCTGGGCAAGCAGCAGGTCGATGAAGGATGCCTGCACCCTGGCGCGCAGGGCGACCCTTTCCTGACTGGCCGCGGCTTCGGCCGCCGCATGGCCCCGGCGGGCCGAGTCCCGCTCGAGCGCCAGGCGGCCCGTCAAAGGAAAAGTCTGGGTGACGTTCGCGAAACGCTCCACGACGCCCGCCGATTCCTCGCGCACGAGCGCGAATTCCGGATTGCTCCAAAGACCGCTGGCGCCAATCCGGGCGCGCGCTCTCTCGACCTCCAGGGCGATCTCCAGCCCCGCGGGAGACTGCTCCTGGGCGCGGCGCAGTGCTTCGTCGAGGGTAATCGTCCTTTCGTCGCCCGCGACGGCGACGGCTGACAAAGACAGGGATAGCAGGACCCACGGGGATCTTTTCCACATCACCAACCTCGACGAATCAGGAGAGAGAAGTCGCCGGCGCCGCCCGGCGCTTGATGTCCTCGGGGACGACCCGAAAGGACTCTTATGAAGATGTAAGAAGGGACGCTGGGGATTACGCGGAGATCGGGATGTGATCGGGGAAGTTCGGGAACCCCGAAGAGGGTCTTGGATTGCAGGGATTCTCAGTCACGACGCTTGGAGCCCATTCCCACGCCAGGCTCAGGTGGACGGCGGGAACGCTCGAAGAGCAGCAGAAGCAGTCGGGAACGCAGGTGTCCCCGCATGGGTCGCCGTCTCCCGCCTGCACGTCGGAGAGACCCGGCGTCCCCCAGGAAATGATCAGGGGGTCGCAGGCAGCGTCGGTGAGGTCCAACGCCAGGATGCAGAGGACAAGAAGGGCGGCGGCTTTGGCCGTATTCGCGCGGCCCGTCTTGGTCAACAGCCGGATTGAGGACATGCGGAGCTTACGATAGAGCCGATTGCGCAGGGAGTCAATGCCAGCATTTTGTCGCGACGCCATGCCAGAGCGCTGTCAACGTCGTTTTGAAGATGCGGCAGCGGGTAACCAGTCACCGCCGGCGGCGGGCCAGGACGGCGATCGTCACCAGGTAGACTGCCACGATAATCGCGGGGATGACGACGAAGCGGCGCTGTGGGAACAGGTACCAGGCCACGACGATGAGGACGGTGCGTACGATGCCGTGGAACAGGCCAACCCAGTGCTGGATGATCCAGGAGAAGGGGATCCACATCAGGCCGGAGAGGATTCCGACCGACAGCGGCAGCGAGGTGGGCTCGATCATGAAGAAGGGGATGGCGATGGAGAAAATCAGCCAGGCCATCACCAGGGTGTGAAAGAACAGATCGTCGAAGACGTTCTTGTTCCTCGTCTTTCCCAGGAGATCTTCGCCGGTGAACCGGGCGACCAGCAGGCCGAGGCCGAAGATCGAGCCGGTGCCAATGAACAGGAGCCAGGAAGCGAGGGGCACCGGCAGGAAGGCGCCGCCGATGCCGATGATGGTCCAGGCGATGATGCCGGCTATCGGCATGGCGAGGAAGCGATTGCGCGCGAACTCGGCGCGCTGCTCGTCGAGCGTCCGGGATGGGGCGGTCATCATGTTGGCCCTCCGCACTGGCGACAACGTGCGCCGGGATGGTAGCGCATCCGCCGTTGTCACGCGAGAAAGCCGAGCGTGGAGCCGCCGGCCTCAGCGCGCGCCGTCCGGCCGGGGCGCGGCTTTCCGCAGCGGATGGGCCTCGGTATTGAAGACGACCTTATCCAGATCGAGCTTGCTGTCGGGGGAGAAGAGAAGATAGAGGTACTTGAGGGTCTCGGCGAGGTAATAGCTGGGCATCAGATCGCCTTGTTCCCCGGTGGTGACGTCCTTCAGGACCGTGGTGCCGGCATCCGTCCGGCAGCGCTGCTTGATTGCCTCGAAGTAGGCGCGTCCCATCGCCAGATAAATGGGATCCCGGGTGAGGCGATGGAGGATGGTGGCTGATTCGATGATCTCGGGGCGCAGCGGGTAGGCGGGGGCGACGACGCGCATCGACCGATAGTCGAACAGGTCGGGCTCGATGCCATGCATCCGCCACATCTTGTCGCAGGATGACTGAAGGCGGCGCGCGTGCTTCAGATCGCCCCCCAGGGCGAGCACCGCGGGCAGGAACGCGTGCAGCGCGCCGAACTCGCTCGCGGTGCGCTTGCCGGTGTTCATGTCCACCTGGGCGTACCAGAATCCCGAAGGCGCCTCGTCGGCCAGATGCTTGTTGAGGGCGCTCAGGCTTTCCCGCCACATCGTCCCGCATTCCTTATCGTCGAACAGCCGCGAGCACTTGAGGAGGTACTCATAGTAGGAATCGATGCCGCCGCCCACATGGCTCTGCGGGCTGACCCAATGGCCGGTCTCCACGTCGATCTCCTCGCCCACCAGTCCCATCTTCGATCGGCGGCGATAGAGCTGCACCAGGGCGTTCTTGGCTTTGTCGTAGTACACCTGCTTGCCGGTGAGCCGGGAGAGGGTTCCGAACTCCAGGACCAGGGTACCGATTTCGGCGGGATTGCTGCGCGCTCCGGAAGGCTTGCCCGTCTTGAGATTGACGAACATATACGGCATGCCGGTGGGCGATTCGAAGGCGGGGAGCAGGCGCCCTCCGAGATCGTCGGCGAGACGCAGCAACCGCTCGTCGCCGGTGATCTGGTAGCTCGACAGCAGCCCGCCGAGCAGCCGGATGGTGATTTCGAAGTTCTTGACCGGGAGGTCCCGGTCGAAAGAGAGCTTGTCGAGGATCAGCTGTTTCGCCTCGTCTGCTTCCTCGGTCAAGCCCATCAGGAGCATGGTGTCCAGGGCGTCGACCGGCGTCATGAGCAGGCTCTCGCCGTACCAGTCCCTGGGTGCCTTGGTGAGTGGCTTGAGCTCATCGTGGCCCCAGGCGTATTCCTTGTAGGCCTTCCACGAGCGCAGGAACTCGTCGCGTACTTCGGCCGCCAGCGCCGTCCGGTCGAGCTGTTTCACGGCTGGCTGCTTGGGATCCGCCGCCGGTCCGCTTGCCCACGCCGGCATGGCCAGAACCATCGGGGTGAGAGCGGCGAGCAGAAGCCGAAGATTGGACATCACGAACTCCCGTGAGCGGTTGCCAGCAGATGCATTACTATCACAAACTGCCCACGAGGATGGAGCATGACCAACCCTGATTTCAGGGAGGAAAAATGAGCCGTGCAATGATTTCGCTGGTCTGCGCGTTCCTTGGTCTGTCCATCACGGCGGCTGTTCCTGAATCGAGCCCGGAGGGGCCCCGATACGAGTATTCCTCGAAGAATTCACCGGGCGTAGAGCTGAAGCTGAAGGAGATGAGCAGGGAGAAGCGAGGGAAAGTGACTTTTGTCCATTACAAACTGTCGGCAACAGGCTTCAACCCCGGCAAGGAGCTCAGTCTCTATAGCTGGGTCTGGAGCACGAAGAATGGGAACCTGTCGCAGTCGGGATTCCGCGTGGACGACGCAGGGAAAGTGGCTTGCCCCCAGCCGGAGCCTCCAAAAGTATCGGAGACACCCAAGACTCAATGCCAAGCGGGCTTGGAAGAAAACGATATCAACGCCATCGGCTTTTTGGCCGGCCAGGTCTACATGCTGGGTCTCATCTCCCCGGACGGCGAGCAGAAGGGCTTTGTCGAAGTCATCCCATTTCCGATCGAGGCAGAGGATCGAGGCTGCCGGCTGCAGGCGAAGCGCCTTTCCCTGAACGCCGACACCTGGCTGATTGAGGGAGACGGCTTCAAGCCCGAAGAGGCGATTCATTACGCTTTCAAGGGACCGGGCGGCAGCTACGAGGCCTCCGCGAAGCTGAAAGAGACCGGCAAGGTCGCATTCACAATCACTCCGCCGGATTCAGGAACTCTCCACGGTTCGGTGACCGTCACCGTGGAGGCTTCTGCCTGTAAGCCCGTGCTCCGATTCAAGTGGGGCATTTCGGCAATTGAGTTCCCCTGATCGGAGCTGGACCGAAGTCCGTTGCCGCATCCGCGGCGACGGCAGCAGGCCCTTCGCGCCTACGGCTCGAGTTTCAGCAGCAGGGTGGAGTCGGGCAGGCCGGCGTCGAACCCCAGGAACCTGACCTGGTAGACACCGGGACGATCCAGCTGGAACCTTCCCGCACCGTTGAGCACGAGCCTGTACACGAACCACGCCCCGGGAGCGATGGTCCTCTTTCTCTCCAGGCAGATCCCTGGCTCCGGCTGGTCGAGGATGTTTCCCGCATCGTCCAGGATCCTGAAAGAGGAGCTTCCATCCTCGACGGATAGAGCATCGGGAATCATGAGATTGTTCAGGGACAGGTTCTTGATGGCGACGAGAATCTCGATCGGCTCGCCGACCCGATAGCCTGTGCGCGCCGTACGGAGAAAGAGGAAGAGCGAGTCCTGCCGGGGTGCGGTCTGCTGCGCGCCGACGGAGGACAGGGTTGCCTCGAGGCCTTCGATTTCCGTCTGCTTCCCACCGGTCACGTTGGACGTGTTCACGCCATCCACCAGGCCTACCGCTTCGGTGTCGCGCGAACCACGCACGGTGGCACAAGCCTGTTTTCCGGCATCGATGACACCAGGAGCCAAAGTCAGGACATCCTGATAGTCGGTGCCCAGCATGGGGAGGCCGGAAACATACTCGGAAGTAATGGTCGTACTCATTCGCGTGCTCCCGGTGCTGACACCTTCCTCTTTGCCTTCGACGCGAACTCTTTCGTTGTAAGGCCCCCGGGTTTTTTCCGGAGAAGGCGGAGGCCCTGGGATGCCTCCCGGAACCCCTCCCAGGACACCGCCGATGACCCCGCCCACCACTCCACCGACGACCCCGCCAAGGACAGGCTTCTCCGCTTCCGGGTCCTTCATCCCTTCAGGCAAGGGGACGGGAACAGGGACCACAGCGGGCTGTTCGCCGTTCGTCCTTGGCTGTTCTTCCACCGCCACGAACGAGGTGTAGGAAGAGACGAGGCGATGCTCCATCGCGATCTGGGTTATCTCCTCCACGATCGAGCTCTGGGGGCTCTCGATCATGCGATCGGAAAGCTCTTCGATCTTGGACCGGGCCCACAGGGTGCCGATGGCCTCGCCGTCCGCCGCCTGTTCCGGCAGCTCTACTCGCAGCTTCTGCTCATAGGGCTTGCCGCCGAGCCTGCCCCGTAAAGTGATTTCGGCGGATCCCGGTTTTTCATAAGCTCCGAAGAGGGTGACACTCTGGCCGAGGAAGAGGTCCGGAACCTCTTTCGGGAATAGCTCCGACACTTGCGCCGTACCCCAGTCCACGCTGATATCCGTCAGGTACGGATTGCGAATCCTGTCGTAGAAGCCCTGGATTGCCTCCGTCACGTTGCCATTCGGGAGGAGGTACTGCACGCCGCCGCGCCCGAATTCCGCCATCTTCTCGAGGAGGAACCGGTTGGGAGAGCTGCCGACGCCGAAGGAGAAGAGGCGTGCGCCGCCCAGGTTCTTGCGGAGGTAATCGAGAATCTGAGTTTCGTTGCCGATATATCCGTCCGTCATGAACGAGATGATCCGCAGGCGCTGCGGATCTTCGGGGTAGCTCAAGGCGGTCTTGACTCCCTCGAGCATGATGGTTCCTCCCGCTCCGGAGAGACCGTCCACATAGGCGTGGGCCAGAGCGACATGGGCGGGACTCGCCGGGACCGGACCTTGCGCAAAGCTCTCGGCCTGATTCGAGAAGCGGATGATCTGGAAGTTGTCCAGTGGATTGAGGCTGTCGAGGGCGTAATGCATCGCCTCCTTGACCTTCTCGATGGGGAATCCCGACATCGAGCCCGAGCAGTCCACGACGAAGACCATCTCCTTGGGCATGATGTGCTCCGGCCAGGGCTTTGCCTCCGGCTGGATGAGAAGGAGGAAGTTGCCCTGCTTGCCGGTCCGATGTGGCAGCATGACGACGCCGGGAACGGCGCCGTCGATGCGGTAACGCATCACGAAGTCCTTGTTGGGAATCGCATCCTCCGGCCGCAGCCGAATCCGGGCCTGATCGGGCGCCGGCCGCTCGATCTCCACCTTATGGGTCCGAGAGGAGAGAGCCTGTATCCGGATGCCGGCTTTCAGATCGATTTCGACCGCGATGTCGCGTCCCGATCGCTCATCCGACTTGAGCACCGGCGGCGTGATGCGTGAGGCGTCGGGAACGACGGAGGTATCGGCGGACCAGCCGCTTCCTTGTTTTCCGACCGGCTCGCCCGGAATGAAACGCGGCCCCACGACCATCGGAAAGACGAACTCGTAGGAGCCTGACTCGTAGGGCAGCAGGTCGAAATACCGCAGGCTGACCACGATCTCCTCGCCCGGCAGGATGTTCGCCACCGACTGCGTGAAGATGTTGGGCCGCTCCTGATCCAGCAGCGCGGCGGCCCGGCCGGAGCTGCGGGCTTTCTCGTAGATTGCCCGAGCTTCCTCCCTCCGCTCGATCGTCCCGCGGATGGTTCGATCCCCGAGTCGGATCTCCATGTCGTCCACCGCCGCCCGGTGAGGAAGCGGAAAGACATAGATTGCTTCGATGATCCGGTCATACGGGTTCTGGAAGACCTGATCCACTCGGACCTGGGCCACGCTTCCCGTGATCTCGGCGTGGACCTCGGTGTGCTTGAGAGGAAAGGAACGGGGGTTGGCCGGGTCACCGGCGACACGCAGATCTCCTCCCGGCACGCTGTCCGGCGTCGTGGGAGCCTGCGATGCCTCTTGAGCCTGGGCGAGACCGAGAGTCGCGATCGACAACAGGGCGAGGACAGTGGCGCTGATCGATTTCATCGCGGCACCTCCTGATGGATGGGCGATCCGATCCCCTTGTCAGGAAGGTACGCGCGCTTGCGCTTCTTGGGAATGGCTTGCTTCGAGTGGCGCGGTCCGGAACCCGCACCCCGCCCGTGCGGTGTCGGACCTGCACGAAGTCCCTCTCACGGTGATCCAGCCGGCCGAGCTCTCACACTGAAGAACTCGCCCCATGATCTCTGGGACCCCTACTCCCATGGCTCTTGGCAGGGTATGCTTCTGTCGGGAAGTCGGTGAGTGGATTTCCCCATCAAAGCGACAGGGGAGGCGACCATGCGCGTTGTGAACTTCGATCTGGTGTTCGTGCAGGGAAAGGGACTGGACGACCTGATCGAGTTGCTGAAAGCGAATCCCCGCTACGTGTTCACCCTGGAGAAGCGCAAGCGCGGCCGGGAGGGACATGCACTCTGGAGGCACAAGCAGCAGGGGACCCACCGGGGCGACGTGAAGCTGTTCCAGAGCGGCGGCAAGTTCTGGGGGCAGATCCGGGACCATTCCAACGGAATGCTCCCCGGCGCTTTCCTCGGCTGGATCATTCGCAACGCTTCCGATCTGATCTACCGCATCGAGTTTTGGATGGATTGAGCTTCACACAGAGGCACCCTTGGAGGCGACGGCTGATAGACGCCGCGCCTCAAGGGCCGGTACTTGATCGGGAATCCCTGATCGAAATCTGGATGGATTGAGCTTCACGCAGGGCACCCTTGGAGGCGACGGCTGATAGACGCCGCGCCTCAAGGCCCGATATTTGATCAGGAATCCGTGATCGAAATCTGGATGGATTGAGCTTCCGGCAGGGCACCCTTGGAGGCGACGGCTGACGGCGCCGCGCCTCAAGGGCCGGTACTTGGTCAGAAAACCCTGATCAGAATCTGGATAGATTAAGGCTCGAACTTCAGTCCTGGCTTCTGCTCAGTCCCGGCCCTTCAGACACGCCCGATCCCAGTCACCGCCTGCAAGGGAGTCCCAGTCTCCACGAGCTCCTGATCAAGTGGCGGCCGTTCAGGCGCGGCCGTTTCCCAGCCGCCGCCTGCAACGGTGGAGTCGTCTCCACAAGCAATCTCAAGACTTGAGCGCCGCCGACACTACGTCTGAGAGTTGCCGCATAAGATAGGGCTTCTGAATGAAGCCGCGCATCCCCTCGTCCAGGATCTCCTGGGCTGCGGCATTGACGTCGTAGCCGGTCGAGATGATGGCCCGCACCTCCGGGTTCACTTTCTTCAGCGCGCGGAAACAGTCCCGCCCTCCGAGCTTCGGCATGATCATGTCGATGATGACCAGGTCGATGGGAACCTGCGAGCCGCGATAGATCTGCACCGCCTCCTCGCCGTCTTTCGCCGTGAGGACCGTGTAGCCCATCTCCTCGAGGAACGCAGTAGCCACACAGCGCACCGACTCCTCGTCGTCCACCACCAGGACGGTGCCGCTGCCGGCCCGCGACTGTCCGGCCGCCAGGCGGGCGCTTTGGGGCCGATCGGTCCTGCTGGCCTCAGGAAAATAGAGCCGGAAGGTCGTGCCGTGTCCGACGGTGGTGTCGATCTCGATGAAACCGCCATGGTTCTGCACGATGCCATAGACCATGGCCAGCCCCATGCCGGTCCCTTTGCCCCGCTCCTTGGTCGTGAAGAAGGGCTCGAAGACCCGCGGCAGGACGTCGGAAGGGATGCCGCACCCCGAATCCGTTACCGACAGGAGAACGTGGTGCGCTCCATTGTGGCCCGCGTGGCGCGCGCGCTGGTCGTCGGTCAGCTTCACGATCGAGGTGCGGAAGACCAGGTCGCCGCCCGCAGTCATGGCGTCGGCGGCGTTCACCGCCAGGTTCAGGATCACCTGTCCCATCTGGCCGGGATCCCCCTGGATCATGACCGGCTCGGTGCACAGCTCCTGGCGCAGGTTGATCGATTTGTCGAGCGTGCGGCCGAGCAGCCCGGTCACCTCCTGGATTGAGGCGTGCAGATCCAGGGAGACATTCTGATGCTTGCCGCGCCGCGCGAAGCCAAGCAGCTGCTGGGTCAGTGAAGCGGCGCGCGAGGCGGCCTTTTCGATCACTTCCGCCGACTGGAAGACTTTCTCCCCGGGGCGGGAGCCCAGCTTGAGCAGCTCGGCGTAGCCCAGGATGCCGGTGAGCAGGTTGTTGAAGTCATGCGCCACGCCGCCGGCGAGCGTGCCGATCGCTTCCATCTTCTGAGAATGCCGCAGCTGGTCCTCGCGCTGGCGCAGGGCCTCTTCAGCCTGACGCTGCTCGGTGAGGTCGCGGATGTAGGCGGTGAAGGCCGGTGGTCCGGTGGTCTGGATGCGGCTGACCGCGAACTCCACCGGGAAGCGCGTGCCGTCGCGGTGCATGGCGGGCATCTCGACGTGCCTTCCCGCCAGCGGGCTCTCGCCGGTGAGAAAGAACTTCTGCAGCCCCTCGCGGATTTTCTGCTGCTCCTCCGGCGGGACGATCAGCTCCAGGATGTTCCTGCCGAGGACCTCCTCCCGCCGGTGGCCGAACAGCTGTTCCGCGGCGGGGTTGAACTCGAGCGCGATCCCCGCCTGATCGATCGTGATGATGGCGTCCAGCGCCGTGTCCAGGATTGCTCCCTTGCGGGCTTCGCTCTGGCGCAGCGCCTCTTCGGCGTGCTTGCGCTCGCCGATGTCCTCGACCAGGCCGACGGCGACGATGGGCTTTCCCTCGGCATCGCGAATCCAGGTGATGCTGATGTGCCCCCAGGCGATGGAGCCGTCCTTTCGTAGGTAGCGCTTCTCCATCTCCATGGCAGTCTTGGACCCGTCGCGGCCCGCGGCCACCAGCTTCCGGGTCGGCTCCCTGTCGGCCGGGTCGGTGATGTCCACGACGTTGCGGCCGATCAGCTCTTCGGCCGAGTAGCCGAGGAAGCGGCAGAAGGCGGGGTTGACTTGCAGCAGCACGCCGTCCGGGCTGACGGCGGTCATGCCGCTGGCGGCGTGCTCGAAGATGGAGCGGAAGCGCTCTTCGCTTTCCTTCAGCGCCTGCTGTGAGCTGCGCAGCACCTCCAGGTCGGAGACGTCCTGGACCATGACGATGCACTGGTCGGTCTCGCCGGTAAGGGACCGGATCGGCATCGCGGTGACGTAGAGGGCGCGCGTCTGGGCTTCGGTTTCCAGTCGCATCTCGTGGTGCGCTACCTTTCCCGTGGTGAAAGGGCGCGCGGCGGGGCAGTGGCTGCAGATCGACGCCTCGCCGCACAGAAGGGTGTTGCAGGCTGCGCCCACGAGCGCTCCGGGATGGTCGTTGCGCGAGAACTCGCGTGCGAAGATCGAGTTGGCCCAGGTCACCTTGAGCGAGGCGTCCAGCACCAGGAAGCCGGCGTCGGTGTGATGGACGATGGCGGAGAGCTTCTGGCGCTCCCGCTCCAGCAGGCGCAGGTGTTCGTCGAGCAGGCGGAAGCGCCGCTCGAAGTGGGCCAGCTTCCGTTCCGGTGACTCCGTCTCGGTATCGGTGGCTTGGTGGATCTCTTTCACGCAGTCTCCCGCCGGGGCGACAATGCTAGGCTGTGGAGCTCCCCGAGGCGGGACGCGTCGAGCGTGCGTAGGCCTCGGCCAGGTATTCCGCCACTTTCTCGACCTGCGACACGGCGTCGCGATCGAAGGCGTCCAGCTCGTGACTGTCGATGTCGATCTGGGCGTGAATCTTCTTGCCGGAGCGAATGAGCACCACCAGCTCGGAGCGGGTCTCGCTGGAGCAGGCGAGGTAGTTCGGCGCCTGGCGCACGTCGGGGACGTTGATATTCCGGTTTTCGGCGACAGCCGTGCCGCAGACGCCGTAGCCGACGGCGATGAAGACGTGATCGGTCGGGGCCCCGATGAACGGGCCCAATCGCAGCACGTTGTCGGGGTAGAGCTCGTAGATCCCAGTCCAGTGGAAGCGGGGGTTGGAGCGGTGCAGCAGATCCACGGCGCGCGCCAGGATCTCCTCGAGGCCGGCGCCGCTGCGGCGCAGGTCCTCGAGCTGGCGGCAAATTTCCTCGCCCGTCATCGATCCCTCCGTAGGCCGGGCTTTCCCGCAGACGTGCGGGATCCAGGGCAGGCCCCGGCCGGAGGGAGAATCTAGGAGCCGGCGCGCGGCGGCGCAACCATATAAGAAGATAGGACCCTAAGGGGGGGACTGTGGGATAACACAAGTGTAATGAGGGTCTTCGTCGTCACCCTTACAGACGACGCCTGGAAATCTTGATCGGATTAGCTTCCGGCGGCGGCACCCTTACAGACGGCGCCTGGAAACCGGGCGCGTCTGAAGGGCCGGTACTTGATCGGAAGAGGGGTTTCTGGGAGGCGTCTCACCGCACGGCCACCCCAATATACGAGGTCTGGAAACCGGGCGCGTCTGAAGGCCGGCATTTGATCAGAGGAGGGGCTTCGACCTCAATGATGCCGCTTTGGGGAAGGCGTTTTGCCCCCTACCACCCAGCCGACGCCGAAGCCGAACTCGTTGTTCTGGTAGTCGATGTCGCGCAGGACCTGGTTGTCCCCCTCGAAAAAGATGAAGCGGAAGTCGAGGCGGATGTTGAAGACCGGACCGATGAAGAAGCGCACCCCGCCGCCGAAGTTGAACAGCATGTCGACTTCGTCGTCGGAAGGGATCCCCGGGGCGCTCACATCGAAGCGGATGAAGCCGAGGCCGGTCGTGAAGTAGGGGATGACCGGCTGGTGGCGCTGAAAATTGAAGTTGAAGGTGTAGTTCGACTGGAACTTGAAGACGTCGACGTCGATCTGTCCGACCACCGAGTCCTCGGTGGAAACGCCGTCGAAGGAGAACTCCATCTCGTGCAACGGCGTGAAGTTGTATCCGAAGCGGAACCCGACGCCCAGGTCCTCGTCGATTTCGGTGTCGCGATCGAAATCGGTGAAGACCATGTAGGGGTTCAGCTCCCAGGCCTCGGAGCGGTTCTGGGCGAGCGCGGGGGAGGCGCACCAGAGCATGAGCGCCGCGATCGGGGCGAGCAGGATCCTGTTTCGCATGATCGACCTCCAGCTTCCGGCGTCGTCGTCTCGGGACTCGCAAAGTCGCGCGATTCTAGGTGCCGGGTTTCATCGAGTCAAGGAAACGGCCGTTCATGGACAACAAAAGGGGCTTCACGCTAGACTACCGCCTTCCCGGCCGGCAGGACCACGCGGAGAGGTGCTGGAGTGGCCGAACAGGGCGCACTGCTAATGCGTTACCTGGGTAAAACCGGGTCGAGGGTTCGAATCCCTCCCTCTCCGCCAGTTTTTTCTCCCGAATACAGGCCCCCCTCCAGATTCCGTCGCCGATGAGCGTCCGCCTGAGATTTGCGCCGTCGCCCACCGGCTACCTGCACGTCGGCGGGGCGCGCACCGCCCTGTTCAACTGGCTGTTCGCCCGCAAGCAGAAGGGTGTTTTCGTCCTGCGCATCGAGGACACCGATGTGGAGCGCTCGCGCCAGGAGATGACCGAGGCAATCCTGGAAGGGCTCCAGTGGCTGGGGCTGGACTGGGACGAGGGGCCGCACTTCCAGTCGCAGCGCCGCGCCGGGCACGTCGCGACGGGAAGAAAGCTGCAGGTAACGGGCAAGGCCTACGTCTGCTTCTGCGATCCGGCCGATCTGCAGGCACGACGGCAGGCGGCGGAGCAGCAAGGGATCGCCTGGAAATACGATCGGAAGTGCGCCGGCCTGGCGCCGGAAGAGGCGGCGCGGCGCATCGCCACGGGCGAGTCGCATTGCCTGCGCTTCCGCATCCCGGCGGGAGAGACGAGCTGGGAGGATCGGGTCCACGGCAGGACCGCGTTTGCCAACGACACGATCGAGGATTTCGTCCTGCTGCGCTCCGACGGGACCCCCACTTACCACCTGTCGGTGGTTTCGGATGACGTCGACATGAAGATCACCGACGTGATCCGCGGCGACGATCACATCAGCAACACGCCGAAGCAGATCCTGCTCTACCAGGCGCTCGGCGAGCCGCAGCCCAGCTTCGCGCACCTGCCGCTGATCCTGGGGGCCGACAAGAAGCGGCTGAGCAAGCGGCATGGGGCGGTCGCGGTCACTGAGTACCGCGAGGCCGGCTATCTTCCCGACGCGCTGTTCAACTTCCTGGCGCTGCTGGGCTGGTCCCCCGGCGACGGGCGGGAGTTCCTGTCCAAGGACGAGCTGGTCGGGCTGTTCTCGTTCGAGGGAGTCGGCAAGAAGGGAGCGGTGTTCGACGAGCAGAAGCTGGAGTGGCTGAACGGGCAGTACGTCAACGCCATGCCGGCGGCGCTGATCCGCGAGACGATCCGCAAGCCGCTGGAAGAGAAAGGGGAGTGGGATCCCAGTCTCGACGACGAGCGCAGCGTCTGGTTCGAGCAGGTGATCGAAGCGCTCAAGCCGCGCTCGCGCAAGCTGTCGGACATCGTGCGCGACTGCGCCGTTTTTCTGAAGGACGACGTCGAGCTCAATCCGGAGGCGGTGCGCAAGCATCTGCAGGATCCTGCCGTGCCCGACCGGCTGAAGGCGTTGCGGCAGGCCTTGACCAAGGTGGAGCCCTTCACGGAGGAGTCGACCGAGGAGGCGCTGCGCAAGACCGGGGAGAATCTGGGCATCGCCGCGGCCAAGCTGATTCATCCGCTGCGTGTGGCGCTGACCGGGCAGGCAGTGTCTCCCGGGATCTTCACCGTGCTGGTCCTGATCGGACGCGACAGGGCGCTGCGCCGCATCGAGACGGCGATCGCGGGATTTTCGACTGTATGAGACTCGCGTTCCTGACTCAGGATCGGCCGTTCAGGCGCGGCCGCTCTCCAGCCGCCGCTCGGGATCGGCCGTTCAGGCGCGGCCGCTTTCCAGCCGCCGCCTGCAAGGGTGCCTATCGCGACTTATGGAAGGAGTGAATATGGAAGATCCAGTTTGCCGCTGCGGCCATCCGGCCTCGAGCCACGTGATGGAGCCGCCGGAGGTGGAAGTCGATCCGAAAATCGACGCGCCGGAGGAGGCTCCCGAGCCGGGAAGGCGCTGCACCGCCGCAGGGTGCAGCTGCCCGGACTTCACACCGGCCTGACGCCATGGCACCTGTTCCGGTCTCGGTTCGGTTTTTCCCCTGATCCCATGTCGGCCGTTCAGGCGCGGGCGCTTTCCACCCGACGCCTGTAACGGTGGGCGATCTCACTTGAAGCAAAGACGGCAATTGGCTAGAATCCCGGCTCCGATCCGGGATCGTCCAACGGTAGGACACATGGCTCTGGACCATGGTATCGGGGTTCGAATCCCTGTCCCGGATCCAGCTATGGCGCTATCGTCTAGGGGTTAGGACGGGTGGTTCTCAGCCATCAAACCGGGGTTCGAATCCCCGTAGCGCTACCAGCAATCTTCGAAGCCCGCGACTGAGACGCGGGCTTTTTTGTCGGGCTTGAAGTTTGTAGTACAAAGTACTTGACATCGCTCGAATCGCAGCGTATCTTGCCGGCATGAACAGCCCCGTGCCCGTTCCCCCTCGATCTCCCGAGAGCCTGCAGCAGAGGGCCATCGAAAATGTCCGCTTCATCCGCGAGACGATGGAGCGGGCCGCCTCGTTCACCGCGCTGTCGGGCTTCGGCGCGATGCTCATCGGGAGCGTCGCGCTGGTGGCGGCGGTCGCGGCGGCGGGAGCCGACTCGAGCTGGCGCTGGCTGGAGACCTGGCTCCTCGCGGCCCTGGTGGCCGTCATCGTCGGCACCTCCCTCAATGCGCGCAAGGCGCGCCGTCTCAAAATCGCCCTGCTGGCCCGGCCGGCGCGCCGCTTTTTCCTGGCGCTAATACCGCCGCTGGCGGCGGGAGCGATCCTGACGCCGGGGCTTTTCAATTCCGGACGCTCCGATCTGCTGCCCGCAGTCTGGCTGCTCCTTTACGGAGCGGGGATCGTGACGGCCGGGGCCTTCTCGGTGAAGCCGGTGCCGATCATGGGGGCCTGCTTCATGGCTCTCGGGACCGCGGCGCTCGCTTTGCCGCCGGGCTGGGGCAACCTCTTCATGG
>DASTZC010000225.1 GCA_035764505.1 Candidatus Polarisedimenticolia bacterium | reverse complement strand
AGGAGCCGTGGTGGGCGGCGGCATCGGCACGGCCATCGCCGCGGGCACCAAAGGAAAGAAGCTGGTGATTCCGTCGGGCACGGACCTGGTCATTACATTGGACCGGCCCCTCACCATCGCTGTCAGGTCGTAGATTATTCCATCCAGCATGACGCAAAGGCGCCGTCCGACCGCGACTCGTTCGTCGCGTTCGGGCGGCGCCCAGTTGTCTGTTCGAGCCAGTTCGGGATTCTCAACCCGTCGCCCTCATGCTTGGGCCGTGCGGCGCGCCCCCTCCTTGGCCGACTCCTCGGGAGTTCTCCCCTCCTGCCGCGCGATGACGTAGGCGGCGTACCAGTCCGACCAGTGATGCTTCGGGGCGGTCGGCTCGTATTCGCCGTGGCGCTTCTCCGCTTCCTGCAGAAAACCGGTCAGGGTCGCGACATCCAGGTTGCTGACTCCCCGTCCGGGAAGGCGCGTCGTGATCTCCTGCAGCAGCCAGCTGTTGCCGTCCGGATCGCTGAACGTGGCGAACGAGAAGTAGGAACGGCGCTCCGGATCCGGACCCGGCAGGCGCCCGCTCTTCTCGGAGACACGGATGAGGTTGCCCTCGAAGTGGAACACTTCGCTCACCTCGACGCCGCTTTCACGGAGCCCGGCGCGTGCGGCTTCGACGTCCTCGACGGCGAGGAACGTTCCCTGGATCGAGCCCGGCGCGGCGCTCGTGAGTCCCTTGCCGATGAAAACGGAGCAGGGAGAGCCAGGCGGTGTCAGCTGCACCACCCGCCAGTTGTCGCCGTTGGCAAAATCGGCGTCGAGCCGCCAGCCCAGGCCTTCGTAGAAGCGCTTGGCGCGATCGACGTCCGACACCGGGATGATGACAACCTCGAGCTTCTGAGCGATCCTCGCAGCGGGGGGATTCTTGCTCATGATGACCTCCGTGGTTCGTAAGCGAGAGATATCAGGTTCCTGTCGCACCTGGAGGCCCCGCCTTTGCCGCGAGCTCCTCGAGGCTTGCCCCGAGCACCCGGTTGAATGCCGGGAAGGGATGGATGACGTCGGCGAGCGCCTTCAGCGGAGTGCCCAGCTTGATCGCCAGCACCAGCTCTCCCAGGATCTCGCCGGCGCGCGGAGTGACCAGGGTCGCGCCGATCAGCACTCCGCGCCAGCGGTCGCCGACCAGCTTGAGCGCGCCCTGGTGGAAGTCATGGATGTAGCCGCGCGCCGCCTCGGCAGGATCGGCGCCGGCGACGATGACGTCGATGCCGCGGGCGCGCGCGGCTGCCTCCGACAGGCCGACCGAGGCGATCTCCGGATCGTGTCCAGGCCCGGGATGTCCGGGATCACCGCGGTGCTGCCGTTGGCGATCACCACGGCGCGGCGCGCGACAAGCTGCTCGCTTCCGACCGCGACCGTGCGCAGGTCGATCAGCTTCCCTTCACCGCGAAACAGTCTGGCGCCGGTCGCCTGCAGCGCGGCGGCCGGCCGGCTGTCATCGAGGTTGCGGGCCATCCATAGCACGCGTTTCGAAACTTTAGGGAAATCGACGGTCCATTCCACGCGTGACGCGGCCAGAGCGCGGGCGCGCTCGGCTTCGCTCAAGGTTTCACTGGAGCGCAGGAGAGTCTTGGAAGGGATGCAGCCCCAGTAAGGGCACTCGCCTCCCACCAGCTCGCGCTCGACGACCGCGAGCGTCAGCCCGCTGTCCTTGAGGCCGGCCGCGATCGCCTCCCCGGCGACGCCTCCTCCGAGGCACACGATGTCGAACTCTTGGGGCATGTCCTGACCTTTATGAGGTCCCCAGCATACTGCTCCTGCATCACCGGGACGAATGAGGCGTCACCCCGTCGTGTACTTTCTTGCCTGACATCTTCCCGAGACTACCGGTAGAGCCTGCTCAAAGGATCTCTTCGAACTGGCCGCCGGCGATCGGCGCGATGACGCGCGTTCCGCCGGGCACGGCGCCGACCTTCTGCGGAACCCCGACCGCGACCTGCAGATTCATCAGCAAGCGGGAATTCATGCGGCTTCCCCAAGGCAAGTGCGAATCCATCAAGAGTGATCGCGTGAGGCTCCCTGTATCACGGAGGGCTCTACGCAGGAGATCTTCTTGGGTCATTGTCGGCCGTTGTATACTTCGCTCCCCCAAGGTAATCGAATCGAGTCTTGGCGACAGGCAACGGCCCGGGGGGTAGCTTACCGTCGTCGTTTTCCCACTCTGCGTGATCATGCATGCCTCGTGCGGCGCTCCTCAGCTGTGAAGGTCTCACCAAGTCGTTCGGCGGCCCCGCGCTGTTCGAAGGGCTGACCTTCGCTCTCCACGAGGGAGATCACCTCGGGCTCGTCGGCCCCAACGGCGCGGGCAAGTCGACCCTGCTGAAAATCCTCGGCGGCTTCGAGAAAGCGGACACGGGGATCTGCAGCCGCCAAAAGAACCTTCGCATCGGTTACGTGCCGCAGACCCCGGTCTTCGCCCCGGGGAGGTCGGCGGAGGAAATCGTCGCGGAAGCGGTCGCGACCGATGAGCGGCTCGAAGATCACGAGCGACACCGGCGTGTCAGGCAGGCCCTGGGCAAGGCCGGGTTCACCGACCCCGGCATCTCGACCGACCTCCTCTCGGGGGGCTGGCGCGCCCGCCTCGCCATCGCGCGTGAGCTCGCCCGCGCGCCCGACCTCCTCCTGCTCGATGAGCCGACGAACCACCTGGATATCGACTCGATTCTCTGGCTGGAATCGCTGCTGCGGAACGAGCCCGGCGCGTTCGTCGTGGTCAGTCACGATCGCTACTTTCTCGAGAGGGTGGCGCGACGCATGCTGGAGATCAACCGGATCCATGAGGCGGGTCTCTTCCACGTGACCGGAACCTACGCCGACTTCCTGGAGGCGCGCGACGAGGCTTTGAGCAACCAGGCTGCCTACCGGGAGACCCTGGCCGGCCTCGTCCGCCGGGAGGTGGCCTGGCTGCGCCGCGGCGCCAAGGCACGTACGACCAAATCGAAGGCTCGCATCCAGTCGGCCGAGCACAGCATCGCGAGGCTGAATGAGAGCCGCGCTCGCAGCGCCGCACCGACCGTGGAGATCGAGTTCACGTCGTCCGGGCGGAGGACGAAGCGCCTCTGGTCCGGCGAGGGAGTGCGGATCGCGCTCGCCGGGAAAACGATCCTCGATCACCTCGACCTGCTGCTCACGCCGGGCATGCGCTGCGGCGTCCTTGGGCCCAACGGGTCGGGGAAGACGTCGCTGCTCCGGACGATCGTCGGGGAGATTGCTCCCGCTGCCGGGTCAATCCAGCGCGCCGAGGGCCTGCGGGTCGTCTATTTCGACCAGAACCGCGACATTCTCGACCCCGGGCTCACCCTCAAGCGGGCGCTGGCGCCCGAGGGGGACAGCGTCATCTATCGGGATCGCGCGCTCCATGTCGCAGCGTGGGCGAAGCGCTTCCTCTTCCAGGCCGGGCAGCTCGAGACGCCGGTGTCCCGCCTTTCGGGAGGCGAGCGTGCCCGGGTCGTCCTCGCCAGGATGATGCTCCAGCCGGCCGACCTGCTCGTCCTCGATGAGCCCACGAACGACCTCGACATCCCGGCGCTCGAGGTCCTGGAGGAGGCCCTGCTCGAGTTCCCAGGAGCCCTCGTCCTCGTGAGCCACGACCGGCATCTTCTCGATCGGGTGTCGACTCAGGTCATCGCGCTCGACGGCCGCGGCGGCGCGCAGGCTTTCGCCGATTACGGCCAATGGGAGGCGAACCGGCCGCCACAGCTCCCGCCCAGGAAAGACCCGCCACGTCCCTCGACGGCAAAGGTGCCGCCGTCCGCAAGCCGGCGGCTCTCCTATCTCGAGCAGCGCGAATGGTCCGGGATGGAGGCCGCCGTGCTCGAAGTCGAGACACGCCTCGCCGAGGCACGGCGACGCGCGGAGGATCCCTCCATCGCAACGGACGCGGAAATGCTGCAGAAGCGGCTCGCGGAGCTGGAGGATCTCCAGACCCAGGTCGACCGGCTCTACGCCCGCTGGGCCGACCTGGACGAGAAACAGAAGTAGCGATCGCCAGGCGAGGTCAGGGGCTCCCCTGGGGGCGGCAGGGGACATTCTGCCGGGGGAATCCCCATAATAATGATGCTCACGCCGAAACCGCGGCCCCGAGCTGGTCAGCCGAGAGAAAGCCGACCCTGACCGGCGGGACGGCTCACCGGCTCGTGGCCTCGCCTCGCCGTATCCTCTCCGCCTCCTGGCGCAGCCCCTTGGAGTCGAGCGCGTCGGCCAGATGCGCCCGGAATTCCTCGTCTTCCGGATTCAGCCGCAAGGCCTCTCGAAACGACGCGATGGCCGGATCGAGCTCGCCGCGGCCTTGCAGCACGATCCCGAGCGCGTCATGCGCAAAGGCCAGCCGAGGATTTTTCTCGAGGGCGGTCTTCAGCGCCCTGAGCGCCTCGTCAGGGCGGTCGGTCCGCGCGTGGAGCACGCCCAGGTTTGCCCATGCCACGGCATCGTCCTCGTTCAGCTTGACGGCCCGCTCCAGGACCCGCACGGCGTCGGCGGTGCGGTCGAGCTGAATGTACGCGAATCCGAGCTGCGACAGCGCATAGTCGTAATCCGGCTCCAACCGGACCGCCTTTTCGAGCTCTTCCACCGCGCCCTGTTGCTCGCCCTTCCTCAGGCGCGCCGCTCCCAGAACGACATGGCCGACGGCATCGCGGTCGTCATGCGCGATGGCGGCGGTGGCCGTGACGATCGCCTCATCGGTGTGTCCTGCATCGAGCTGCTCGGCGGCCTGTTGCGCGAGCGTCGCCGCCATCCGGAAGTGACGGACGGCGAAGAACGCCAGGATGACGATCCCCGCCATGAGAACGGCGCCGCGGGCCACCCGCCTTCTCTCCCGAACGTCCCTGGCGCCCAGCGCACCGAGCGTGAATCCGCCGAGCAGGCCTCCCACGTGTGCGGCATTGTCGATGGCCGGAACCGCCGTCCCGATGAGGAGGTTGTAGCCCACGAAGACGAACAGCCTCTTGCCCTGCGCCTTCAGCGCCTGCGGAGCAATCGGCAGGTTTCCCCTCTTGAAAGGCAGCAGCAGGGCCCCCACGACGCCGAACACCGCCGCCGAGGCCCCCACGCTCACCGTCTCGGGATGCCAGGCCAGGCTCGCTATCGAGCCGCAAAGACCGGCAAGCGTGTAGATCGCCAGGTAGAGGCGCCAGCCGAAAAGTCTTTCGGTTACGCGGCCGTAGGTGTCCAGACACCACATGTTCATGAAGAGGTGCACCACCCCGGCATGCACCCACATGGAGGTGAAAGCCCGCCATGGCTCGTGCGTGAACGTTCGGGGCCCCCAGTCGGCGCCGCTGCGCAACAGGACCTGACTGCTCGGCCCGATGAGTGCTTGGCCCTTCGTCGCAATGGCCATGCACGCCAGCACGAGAACGTTGATCCCGATGATGAGGCTTGTGGCGGGAGTAACCGTGCGGAGGGATACGTCCGGCAGCCGCACCTCCTCGCCGGAAGAATCCGGAGGTTGAGACGCCTCCGCGGCCTGGCAGGCGCCGCAAGTGTCGGCAGCTTGGCCGAAGCTGAAAGCAGGAAGCTCGCGCCCGCATCGAACGCAGTTGGACATGGAAACCCGACAATCCTGCCGTCAGCGGGGCGCGGCGCGTGACGGGCTAGGTGGCCTTCGTAATGCGCATCCCGTAGAAGGAGCGGCGCACGAAGAAGACCGACACCGCGAAGAAGGCCGCCGCCAGGACGTGCGTCAGGGTGCTGTTCCCCTGCTGGTAGGTCACGCTCACCGCCAGCTCGACGGCCAGGAGGCCGAACAGCGTGGTGAACTTGATGACCGGATTCATCGCCACGGACGAGGTGTCCTTGAAGGGATCCCCCACCGTGTCCCCGACCACCGTCGCGGCGTGCAGCTCGGTCCCCTTCTCCTTCAGGTCGACCTCCACGATCTTCTTGGCGTTGTCCCACGCGCCGCCGGCGTTGGCCATGAAGATCGCCTGGAACAACCCGAACAGCGCGATGGAGATCAGGTAGCCGATGAAGAAGAACGGCTCGAAGAACGCGAAGGCCAGCGTGCCGAAGAAGACGCTCAGGAAGATGTTGAACATCCCCTTCTGGGCGTACTGGGTGCAGATCTCGACCACCTTCTTCGAGTCGGACACCGAAGCCTTGGTCGCCCCCTCGAGCTTGATGTTGGCCTTGATGAACTCCACGGCGCGGTAGGCTCCCGTCGTGACCGCCTGGATCGAGGCCCCGGTGAACCAGTAGATCATGGCGCCGCCGGCGATGAGGCCGAGCAGGAAGGGGGGGTGCATCAGCGAAAGCTTGTCGATGTTGGTCGTCAGCCCGCTGGTGAGGGCCACGATGATCGAGAAGATCATGGTCGTGGCGCCAACCACCGCCGTGCCGATGAGCACCGGCTTCGCCGTCGCTTTGAAGGTGTTCCCCGCCCCGTCGTTCTCCTCGAGGTTGTGCTTGGCCCGCTCGAAGTTCACGTCGAAGCCGTACTCCTTCTTGATCTGCTCCTTGACGCCGGGGATCTGCTCGATGGTCGAGAGCTCGTAGACCGACTGGGCGTTGTCGGTCACCGGCCCGTAGGAATCCACGGCGATCGTGACCGGGCCCATGCCCAGGAAGCCGAAGGCCACCAGGCCGAATGCGAACACCGCGGGGGCCACCGGCAGGATCTCGCCGAAGCCCATGGTGCTGATCCCGTAGGCGATTCCCATCAAGGACAGAATCGCCATCCCCAGCCAGTAGGCGCTGAAGTTCCCGGCGACGAGGCCGGAGAGGATGTTCAGCGACGCCCCGCCCTCGCGTGCCGAGGCCACCACCTCGCGGACGTGCCCCGAGTTGGTGGAGGTGAAGATCTTGACCAGCTCCGGGATGACGGCCCCCGCGAGCGTGCCGCAGGTGATGACCATGGAGAGCTTCCACCAGAGGCTGCCGTCGCCGAGCTGCGGAATCAGCAGGTAGGACGCGACGAACGTGAGGGCGATGGACATGAACGAGGTCAGCCAGACGAGCCGGGTGAGCGGCGCCTCATAGTCCATCTTGTCGACCGTCCGGTACTGCCCTCGGGCCAGGGCCTCGTTGATCAGGTAGGAGGCGCCCGAAGCGATGACCATCACGATGCGCATCATGAAGATCCAGACCAGCAGCTGGACCTGCACCGTCGCACTCGTGACGGCGAGCAGGATGAACGAGATGAGCGCCACCCCCGTGACGCCGTAGGTCTCGAAGCCATCGGCCGAAGGGCCGACCGAGTCTCCGGCGTTGTCGCCGGTGCAATCGGCGATGACGCCGGGGTTGCGCGCGTCGTCCTCCTTGATCTTGAAGACGATCTTCATGAGGTCGGCGCCGATGTCGGCGATCTTGGTGAAGATCCCTCCCGCGATGCGCAGCGCCGCAGCGCCCAGCGACTCCCCGATGGCGAACCCGATGAAGCAAGGGCCCGCGTAATCTCCGGGGACGAACAGGAGGATGAACAGCATGATCACCAGCTCGACGCTGATGAGCAGCATGCCGATGGACATCCCCGCCTTGAGGGGAATGGCGTAACAGGGATAGGGCTTGCCGGCCAGGCTGGCGAAGGCGGTGCGCGAGTTGGCGAAGGTGTTGACCCGGATGCCGAACCAGGCCACGCCGTAGCTGCCGGCGATCCCCACCAGGCTGAACAGGAGGATGATCGCCACCTTGAGGGCGGGGAACTGCAGCAGGACCCCGAAGTAGAAGGCGATGATGACGCCGATGAAGGTCTCGAGGATCAGCAGGAACTTGCCCTGCTGCATGAGGTAGGTCTTGCAGGTTTCGTAGATCAGCTCGGAGATCTCGCGCATCGAGGCGTGCACCGGGAGGTTCTTGAGCTGCGCGTAGATCGCCATCCCGAAGCCCAGCCCGAGAGCGCAGACGACGAGCCCGACCAGCAGCAAGGTGTGCCCGTCGATCCCCCCGAGGAAGCTCACCTGGCTCAGGTCGGGAAGGACGAGGTTGGCCTCGCCGCCCGGCTTGTGCTCCGCGGCGCCGGACTCGGCGCGCAGGGGCGAGAAGGAGAACAGAACCAGCAGCAGGCCGAGCGCGGCGAACAGGAGCGGAGTCGCGCGTCGCGTGTCACCCCGTCGGGCACACTCCCGCCGAGCGGATGCGAATGTCATGCTGACCTCACAGAATGAGTCCCAGGTGGGCTGCCCGCCGAGCGGCGGACGCTTGGGTCACCCTAGATACCCTCCCGGGGGGCCGGAGAGTATACCGTAGGCAAGGGGGGCCTTGTCGATGCGGCAGTGCCCCTCAACGCAGCGGCCTGGATGGCAGCCTCCCCGGCTGCCTGCCGCCTCTTCGACCTTGGGCCGGAAGCATGCGCCAGGCCCGGACCTGCCGTTCTGCGAAGAGCCCGATGCCTTCCTGAAGCGCGTCGAAGCGTTCCTGTCGAAGTGATCGCCGGCGACGCTGCCGGCACATGCCGTGCTAGACTCCTCGAAGCCCATCACAGTCCTGGAGCCGTCGAATGCACTTTCGTCGCCTGGCAGGCTCCTGCGCCGCCATCCTGCTCCTCAGTCTCGCCGCGCAGCGGAGCGAGGCGAAAGATCCAAAACTCAAGGAAGTGCCATCCGCGCCCGGGGTCCAGCGGGAGCAGATCAACCTGGTCCTGATCGATGTGGTTGTCACCGACAAGAAGGGGCATCGCGTCGACGATCTGCGGCCCGAGGAGTTCTCGCTTCGCGTCGACGGCAAGCCCCATCCCATCGAATCCGTGGAGCTGCAATGGAGCGCAGGCACCCTCGTTAACGAACCCACCTCCGCTCCTGCGGAGAAAGCGCGGGAACGGGAGCCGCTCCTGAAACAGCAATCCAATCGCCGCTTCGTCTTCTTGCTCGACGGCTTGAACTGCGAGCGGGGACTGGGCGCCCCTGCCATCGAGGCGGTGCGGAAGTTCCTGCGGAAGGGCCTCCCATCGGGGGACGAAGTGATGGTCACCGGGCTTGGAAGAGATTTCAAGGTCTACCAGGAATTCACCTCCGACCGGGTCAAAATGCTGTCGGCGCTCGACGCCATCGAATCGGATCCCCGGATGCGCAATGCCGGTGAAAACCATGTGCATCAGAACATCATTCGGATGGAGGAGGAGAAGGAAAACTGCACCCGTTGCGACGCCCTCCAGAGAGAGCAAGCGGGCCAGCGCGTCGCGACCACCTTCGCCGACGAGGATGAAAGGCGCACCCGCCGGACGCTGGCCGCGCTCAGGGCTCTCGTCTCGTATCTTCATTCCGGCATCTCCCAGCGCAAGGAGGTGTTCTTCCTCACCGACGGCTTCTTCGCCGACCCGTTCGCTTTCTATGGAACCCCCGACATCCGCTCACGCGGGCGGGCGCTCTCTCCGACGGTGGCGGTCTCGAGTGAATTGAGGCTGGACGGCGAGATTCTGCGCCTCACACGCGAAGCGGCTGCGGCCCAGGTGGCGATTCATACGATCAATACCCAGGGAGTGACCCGTGGGTCGGTCGCCGGACTTCAGCACGTGCCCGATCGACCGTGGGCGACTCTCATCGAGAGCGACGCATCCAACACACTGTCGGGTTTCGCGCTGGGCACGGGCGGGGTCGCCTATCACGGCAACGACGACTTCGAAGCGGCCATGGTGAGAGTCGAGGAGGAAACCCGGGCGACCTACCGACTCGCGTATGTTCCTTCAGGGAATCCCGACGGCAAGTATCACGCCGTGAAGGTGGGCGTCCTCCGCAAGGGTCTTCAGGTCCGGGCCAAGGAAGGCCTTCTCTATCTGACCTCCGAGCAATTGCAGGAGAGCCAGCTCCTCGCGGCCTATCTCTCACCCGAGCTGTTCCGCGATTTTCCGATGACCCTCGAAGCGCGCAGCTATCTCCGGGATGGGACGAAGCCCGAGGTGGAGCTGGCGCTGGCCATCCCCGACGACTCGCTGCTCTTTCTGCCTCGAGCGGGCGAATATGCCGCCCGGCTCGAGGTGGGAATGGTCGTGCGCGCCGGAAAAAGCCAGGTTGTGGATCAGTTCAGCCGAACCGTGGAGGCGGTCCTCGGAGCCCAGGTCTTCGCCACGAGAGGAGCCTTGACCTTGCTGGCCAGCCGCCCCATCCCCTCCGGCGAATATGACACCGTCACGGTGGTGCGCGATCTGGGAACCGGAAACATCGGCGCCCTTCGCAGCTCCATCAAGGTTCCCACCTTTGCTCCCGGAAAGATCGCCATGAGCACGCTCCTCCTCGAGAGCGACGCGCAGCGCGGGCGGCGCGTCGACATCGATCCCTCGACGAAGGAGGACGAAGCCCTGGTCGTTCCCGCGGTCACCCGGGTCTTCTCTCGCGGCGCCAAAGTGGTCGGCTCCTGCCTCGTCTATCACCCGGAGCGGGACAAGTCCACGGGAGAAGCGCGCGTGAGAGTCCGTGGATCGATTCAGAAGGAAGGCGCCACGGTGCGGGAAATCGCCGATACGCTGCACACCTTCTCGGCCGAAGAGAAGGCCGACGTGATCCCCCTGCAGATCCCGCTTCCCCTATCGGATCTGGGCCTGGGAATCTATTCGCTCAACGTCCAGGCCCTCGACGAAATCGGCGGGCGAGGCGTCGTCCAGCGCGTCGATTTCATGCTCAAGTAAGGCGCTGGAGAAAAAAAGGGGCCGGCGGATGAGCTCCGCCAGCCCCCCTAAAAGGCGTTTCTTCAGTTTCCGCCGAAGGCGTGCTGCCTCAACCACCAGGGGATGTTGACCTGATTGGGGATTGTGGTCA
>DASTZC010000224.1 GCA_035764505.1 Candidatus Polarisedimenticolia bacterium | reverse complement strand
GCCGCGGATGCGCATGCGCGGCGGCAGCTGCAGGCAAAACTCCACGAGGCGGTGGTCCAGAAACGGCGTGCGCGACTCGACGCTGTGCGCCATGCTGTTGCGGTCCTCGAAGTGGAGCAGCTTCGGCAGGCTGGTGCGCGTGACCTCCTCGAAGAGGATGGCGTTCAGCCGGCTCGCCTGTCTCGCAGGCTCGTGCGGGAGCGACAAGGTCGCCCGGGAGGCGAGATCGGGCGAAACGAGTACGGCCGCCCGGGATCCCTGATACCCCGCTTCCGACCAGGTTTCCGACGCCCTGACGAGCGCTTCGCGTCCCACCCCCACGGTTCGGCGCCAGCCCACCCGGTCGGAGATTCGCAGCAGCGCGCCCAATCCCTCGATCCAGGACGCCGGTTTCCAGGCTTCCCTCATGAGATCGGCAATGTAGTAAGGATAGAAGTAGAAGTATCCCCCCAGCATCTCGTCGGCCCCCTGCCCGTCCAGGAGCACCTTCACGTCACGGGCCGCGAGGGCCATGACTGACCACTGCGGGTAGACGCCGGGGTCAGGGATGGGGACTTCCTGATGCCACACCATGCGCGGCAGCAGCGACAGGAAGTCGGAGTCCGGGTTCACCCGGTGCGGGACCGTGGCAAACTGCTGATTGACCTGATCGATGAACTGATCTTCCCGGAACCCCTCCACCATGAAGACCGACGAGAAGGTATGCACGGGAGCGGGGCGCAGCAGCTTCGTTTCCAGCGCCACCAGGGAGCTGGAATCCAATCCGCCGGAAAGACAGGTCCCGACCGGCACGTCGCTGCGCAGCCGCAGGCGGATCGAGTCTTCGAGGAGCTCGCGGAACTGACAAACGGCCCGGGGCCATGCAATCTCCCGCGCCGACTCGGGAGGTGGCGGCGTCCAGTAGCGTTCCAGCCGATGGTCGCCGCCGGCCGTGATCACCAGGTTGTGCGCCGGAGGAACCTGCTGGATCGTGCGGAACAGGGTTTCCCCGAAAGTCTCCAGCGCTCCGATGCATAGCAAATCCGCCAGCCCGCGTTCCGAAATCTCGGCGAGATCGGGACGGATCGCCAGAATCGCCTTGATCTCCGAGGCGAAGATCAGGCCGCGGGAATCGAGGTGATAATAGAGCGGCTTCTCGCCCAGCCGATCGCGCGACAGGAGCAGCCGTCGCGTCCGTCCGTCCCACAGCGCGAAGGCCCACATGCCGTTGAAGCGCTCGACGCAGCGCACGCCTTCGTCCTCGTAAGCGTGCAGGATCACCTCGCTGTCGCCTTCGGAGCGGAACCGGTGGCCGTTGGCCAGCAGCTCCGGGCGCAGCTCGCGATAGTTGTAGATCTCGCCGTTGTGGACCAGCCACAGCGCCTCGTCTTCGTTGGGCAGAGGCTGGGAGGCGGCATCGCTGAGATCGACGATGGCCAGACGCCGGTGGCTCAGGGCCACGCACCCGGAAGCATGGACCTGCTCGCCGTCGGGGCCGCGATGCGCCATCCAGCGGGCCATGGTGGCCGCCTGGTCGGCGCGTGCCGGCTCTCCGTCGAATCGTAGAATGCCCGCTATCCCGCACATCGATCCACAACGCTCCTTTTTCCCGTGGGTGGGGCTTCGACGCCGGCGGCAAGGCTTCCCGGCGTGGGGGCCGAAAGACGCGGGAGCCGGCGCGAAATCAGGGAAGGAATTATATCGGAAAGGTGCAGCGATCCGCCGCGGCCGAAGGCGAGTTACGCTACAATCCGAGCTTCAAGGCCCGCCTGCCGGAGGCAGGCCCGATTGCTCGAGGAAGGATCGATGGCCGAGAACGAAAACCCTGATCCGGCTGCCACTCCCCCCGCCCCTCCGGCGCCTTCAACCGCAAGCCCGGCCAAGACCTCGCCAGCGGCCGGTGCGTCCGCATCGCCTGCACCGGCAGCCTCTGCTGCGGCGCCGGCCAAGGCCGCAACGGCCGCCGCGCCGGTCAAGCCGACCTTCCAGATTTACAACCGGCAGAAGGATCAGCACGTGGTGGGTCCCGGCTGCTGGTGCCTTCCCAAGGTCGAGGTGGTGGACGGGCAGAAGATCTACGTCCACAAGCGGGATTGAAGGGAGCTTACTTTCCGGCGAGCCAGCCATCCAGCCGGCTATTGGGGCGCATCAGCGTCTGGCTGCGCTCCGGACCGGTGGAGACCAGCCCGATCTCGCATCCCAGGAGCATTTCCAGGCGATCGATGTAGGCGCGGCAGGCCGCCGGCAGATCGCCGAAGCCTTTCAAGGTTCCAATAGGCCTCTTCCACCCCTCCATCACCTCGTAGACCGGCTCGCATCGGCCGAAGGTCTCCAGATCGGCCGGCAGCGTCTCGAAGCGCTCCCCGCGGTGCTCATAGGCCACGGCGACCGGAACATGCTCGAACTCGTCCAACACGTCCAGAAGCGTCAGGGCAGCGCAGTCCATCGAGTTCACCCGGACCGCATAGCGACCCAGCACGGCGTCGAACCAGCCGCAGCGCCTCGGCCTGCCGGTCACCGTGCCGTACTCCCGGCCGCGCTCGCGAATCTTCTCTCCCGACTCGCCGAGCTGCTCGGTCGGGAAAGGGCCCGAGCCGACGCGGCTGCAGTAGGCCTTGAACACTCCGAGCACGCCGGTGATGCGCGCCGGTCCGACGCCGGTCCCCGTGCAGGCTCCGCCGGCCGAAGAGTTCGAAGAGGTAACGAAGGGGTAGGTGCCGAAATCGAGATCCAGGAGCGTCCCCTGCGCCCCCTCGAACAGGAGGCGCGCGCCGCTGGTCAGGCGAGCGTGAAGCAGCGCCACCGTGTCGGCGATGAATCCTTCCAGCGCCGCGCCGTGGCCCAGGTATTCCTCCACCACGTCCCGGCCGTCCGGCTCGAGGCCTAACTTGCGGAAGCGCTCCGCGCGGTAGACCTCCAGCTTGTCTCGCAGCAGCTGCGGATTCAGCAAGTCGCCCATCCGCACCCCCATCCTCCCCACCTTGCTCTCGTAGGCGGGGCCGATACCGCGCCGGGTGGTGCCGATGCGCGATTCCCCGCGCGCGTCCTCGCTGGCCGCGTCCAGGACGCGGTGCTCCGGCAGGATCACGTGCGCCCGATCGCTGATCTTCAGGTTCTCGCCGATCTCGACGCCGCTGTCGCGGATGTCCTGGATCTCGCCCAGCAGCGCGGCGGGATCGACGACCACGCCGTTGCCCACGACGCTGAGGACCCCCGGGCGCAGGATTCCGGAAGGCAGATGCCGCAAGGCGAAGCGCTTGCCGTCGATCACCACCGTATGGCCGGCGTTGGGGCCGCCCTGGTAGCGCACCACGACCTCGGCCCGCTCGGTCAGGCGGTCGACGATCTTCCCTTTCCCTTCATCTCCCCATTGACCGCCCACGACGACGACGCAAGGCATCGGGTCCTACCTGTGGATTGTGTGGAAGAAAAAATCCAAGGGACTCGGGGCCGCCCAGGGCCGCGCTCTCTTGGGCACGGCATCTTATCAAAGGGATTCGAAGCCCATCAACCGCGACGAAAGCCAGCGCGACGTGACCGTTTTCCACCCTTTGCAGGGGAACTCGGAAAACGGCTAAACTCCGCCGGTCATGCAGCCCATCATCTTCCTGGACGGCGCGTCCTTGAGCCTCGAGGACGTACAGCGGGTCTCGGTCCGCCGCGCACGGGTGCGCCTCGCCCCCGGCGCGCGCCGCGGCATGGCGCGCGCGCGCCGCGTCATCGATAAGCTGGCGCAAGGATCCGATCCGATTTACGGGGTCAACACCGGCTTCGGGCGCCTCAAGGACGTGCGCATCGCCCCGGACAGGCTCGACGCGCTGCAAATCAACCTGATCCGCAGCCATTGCGCCGGCGTCGGAGAGCCGCTGGACGACGTCTCCGTGCGCGCCCTGATCCTTTTGCGCGCCAACGTCCTGGCGCGCGGCCATTCCGGGGTCCGTCCCGGCGTGGTGGAGGCGCTGCTGGCGATGCTGAACCGCGACGTGCTGCCGCGCATTCCGTCGCAGGGATCGGTCGGAGCGAGCGGCGACCTGGCACCTTTGGCCCACCTGGCCCTGGCGCTGATGGGGGAAGGCACCGTCCGGGCCTTCGGCCGGGAGCTTCCGGCGCGCCGCGCCCTCGCGCGCATCGGGCTCGCGCCCGTCCGCCTCAAGGCCAAGGAAGGGATCGCCCTGATCAACGGCACCCAGCTGATGACCGCGGTGGGGACGCTCGCGCTGACCCGGTCCGAGAACCTGGCGCGTCACGCCGATCTGGCAGGCGCGATGTCGCTGGAGGCGCTGCGTGGCTCCCGGCGCGCCTTCGACGAGCGCCTTGGGAAGCTGCGCCCGCATCCCGGGCAAGCCGCCTCGGCCGACAATCTGCGAAGGCTGCTCGGGCATTCGGAGGTGGAGCGCTCGCACGCCGATTGCGGAAAGGTGCAGGACGGCTATTCGCTGCGCTGCATGCCGCAGGTGCACGGCGCCAGCCGCGACGCCATGGCGCATGTCCGCGCGGTGCTGGAGCGCGAGATCAACGCCGTCACCGACAACCCGATCCTGTTCCCCGGCCGTCGCGAGCTGCTGCCGGGCGGCAACTTCCACGGCCAGCCGGTGTCGCTGGCGCTCGATTATCTCTCGATGGCGGTGGCGGGGCTGGCCTGCATCTCCGAGCGCCGGGTCGAGCGCCTCACCAATCCCGACTTGAGCGGTCTGCCCGCATTTCTCACGCGCGATCCCGGCTTCAACTCCGGGTTCATGATGGCCCAGGTGACCGCCGCGGCCCTGGTCTCCGAGAACAAGGGGCTCGCCCATCCGGCGAGCGTCGATTCGATCCCGACCTCCGCCGCGCAGGAGGATCATGTCTCGATGGGCGCCTGGGCGGCCCGCAAGGCGCTGCGCATCCTGGAGAACGCCGAGCGGGTCCTGGCGATCGAGATCCTCGCCGCCTGCCAGGGGCTGGAGATGCTCTTGCCCCTGAAGACCTCGCCGGCCCTGCGCTCCGCCCTGCGCGCCGTGCGCAAGGTGGTGCCGGCGCTCGCCGAGGATCGCGTCCTGGCGGAGGACATCGAGCGCATGACCGTGCTGCTGCAATCGGGAAAGATCCTGGCGGCGGCGCAGAGCGTGGCAGGGCCGCTGCGATGAAATCCGGAAGGAGATGTTGATGGCCAAGGATGCTCCCCGCCTGATTCGTGCCCCGCGCGGGTCGGAGATGTCGTGCCGCGGATGGGTCCAGGAAGCCGCGATGCGCATGCTGATGAACAACCTCGATCCCGAGGTGGCCGAGCGCCCCGCAGATCTCGTGGTCTACGGCGGCACCGGCAAGGCGGCGCGCAGCTGGGAGGCCTTCGACCGGATCGTACAGACGCTGCGCCGGCTCGAAGACGACGAAACGCTGCTGGTCCAATCGGGCAAGCCGGTGGGAGTCTTCCGCACGCAGAGGGAAGTGCCGCGCGTCCTGATCAGCAACTCGATGCTGGTCCCCGCCTGGGCCGATTGGTCCCACTTCCGCGAGTACGAGCGGATGGGGCTGACGATGTACGGGCAGATGACCGCCGGCTCCTGGATCTACATCGGGACGCAGGGGATCCTGCAGGGGACCTACGAGACCTTCGCCGCGGCGGCGCGGCGGCATTTCGGCGGCGATCTCGCCGGGCGGCTCGTCCTGACGGCCGGGTTGGGGGGCATGGGCGGCGCGCAGCCGCTCGCCGCCACTTTGAACGGCGGCGTGATCATCGCCATCGAGGTCGATCCACAACGCATCCGGCGCCGGCTGGAAACCGGCTACTGCGACGAGGCCACCTCCTCCTTCGAGGAGGCGGTGTCGCTGGCCCGCAAGGCGCAGCAGGAGCGCCGGGCCTTCTCCGTGGCGCTGGAAGGAAACGCCGCCGACCTCGTGCCCCGCTTCCATCGCGAAGGAGTGATTCCGGATCTCCTGACCGATCAGACCTCGGCCCACGATCCGCTGCAGGGCTACGTCCCGCACGGCCTCCCCTATGCCGACGCCCTGGCGCTGCGCGCCTCGGATCCGGAGGAGTATCAGCGCCGCTCGCGCGCTTCCATCGCGGTGCATGTGCGCGGGATGCTCGACCTCATGAACGCGGGCGCGATTACTTTCGATTACGGCAACAACATCCGTCAGGTGGCGAAAGAAGCCGGGGTCGACGACGCCTTCGCGTTTCCCGGCTTCGTGCCGGAGTACATCCGGCCGCTGTTCTGCGAAGGGAAGGGGCCGTTCCGCTGGGTGGCCCTGTCGGGTGATCCGCGCGACATCCAGCGCACCGATCGCGCCGTCCTCGAGCTGTTCGCCGACAACCCCGCGCTGTGCCGCTGGATCCGAATGGCCGGCGAGAAGGTGCACTTCCAGGGGCTGCCGGCACGCATCTGCTGGCTCGGCTACGGCGAGCGGGCGAAGCTGGGACTGGCAATCAACGACCTGGTGGCACGCGGCGAGATCTCCGCTCCCATCGTCATCGGGCGCGACCATCTCGACTCCGGCTCGGTCGCCTCTCCCAATCGGGAGACCGAGGCGATGCGCGACGGATCGGATGCCATCGGAGACTGGCCCATTCTCAACGCCCTTCTGAACGCGGTGGCGGGGGCGAGCTGGGTCTCGGTGCACCACGGCGGCGGCGTCGGCATCGGCTATTCCCTGCACGCCGGGATGGTGGTGGTCGCGGACGGGACGAGCGCGGCCGCTTCCCGGCTGGAAAGGGTCCTCACCACCGATCCCGGGACCGGCGTCATGCGCCATGCCGACGCCGGCTATCCCGAAGCGCTCGACGCCGCCCGGCGCTTCAAGATCGACCTGCCGTCGCTCTAGTGTCGCGCATCCGAAATCTCGTTACATTCGGCCTCCCGCGCCCAGGACTCCTTCCCCGCCGGATACAACTTTTTACTTCCTACCCTGCACCTTTTGCGGGCGGTTGTCCGTAAAGAACCACCGACTGCTCTCCCATCCTCTCGCACAAGGGGTCCTCGATGACGCGTATCGTCCTGGCTTTCGCCTGCTCGGCGCTGCTCGGCTCTCCGCTGCTGGCGCAGTCGACCTTCCACGGGAACATCGCCCGCACCGGGGTCTACTCCGGCCCCGGCCTGGCGAAGCTGGAAGGCATGAAGTGGAGCTTTGCCGCCTCGGGGCCGATCGTCGCCTCACCCGTCGTCGCCGGCGGGGTCGTCTACATCGCCTCCCTGGGAGGCAACCTCTACGCCATTGACATGGACGGCAAGGAAAAGTGGAACTTCAAGTCCCGGATGCCGATCGCCTCGACGCCCGCTGTCGACGGAAAGACGGTCTACTTCGTCTCCTCCGCCGGAGCCCTGGCGGCGCTCGAAGCCGACACCGGCAAGCCGAAATGGGTCTTCGCCACCGAGTACGAGCGCAAGTTCGAGGCGAAGAACCTGCACGGCTACCCCTCGCCGGCGCAGACAATCCCCGACGCCTGGGACCTGTTCATCTCCTCGCCGGCGGTGGCGCATGGGAAGGTTTATTTCGGCAGCGGCGACGGCAACGTCTACGCCGTGGACGCCGAATCGGGCGTGCTGCAGTGGAAGTTCGCGACCCAGGACGTGGTGCACTCCTCCCCCGCCGTGGCGGACGGCGTGGTCTACATCGGGGGCTGGGACAGCAACCTGTACGCGCTCGACGCGGAGACCGGCCGGGAGCGCTGGACGTTCAAGGCGGGCCAGGACCCGGCTATCCACAACCAGGTCGGATTCCAGTCCTCGCCCGCGGTGGTGGACGGCACGATCTATGTCGGCTGTCGCGACGCACATGTCTACGCGATCGACGCCAAGACCGGCCGCAAGAAGTGGGACTATCCCACCAGCAAGTCGTGGGTGATCGGCACGCCGGCTGTGCGCGACGGTGTCGTCTACGCCGGCACTTCCGATTCGGCCCGCTTCATGGCCCTCGATGCCGCCACCGGCCGATTGCGGTTCAACTTCGACGCCAAGGCCTACATCTTCTCCTCGGCGGCGATTGCCGGAAGCAACGCCTACGTCGGCAGCCACAACGGCAAGCTCTATGCCGTCGATTTGAAATCGGGGAAGCTGGCGTGGGAGTTCCAGACCGAATCCTCGAAGACCGATCGCCTCAAGGTGCTCAACCCCGACGGCAGCCTCAACCGTGAGGCCTTCACGCCGGTGTTCGGCGATTTCGAGGACATGTACATCGACTACTACCGCTACATCTCGATCGGCGCCATCGTCTCATCGCCGGCGGTATCGGACGGCGTCCTTTACGTCGGGAGCATGGACGGGAACCTGTACGCGCTGCGCTGAGCTCCGGGCCTCAGAGGTTCTCCCCTTTGCGATCCGCCTCGAGCTTGACCGTCTCCAGCTCCTTGAGGGAGGCGATCAGCCGGGCGATGTCCTCGGGCGTGTTGTAGAGGTGCGGGGAGATGCGCAGGGCCCCGGCGCGCAGCCCGGGGAAGATCTTCCGCTCGTTGAGCAGCAGGTAGATCTTGGCGGCGAAGCGGCCGGTGAAGGCGAGGATCCCGGAGCGATGCGACGCTTCGGGGGAGGAGAGCAGCTTGTAAGGAGAGGATTGGAGGTATTCCCACAGCGGCTCCAGCAGCGCCGCCACATGCGCCTGAACCAACTCGACGTCATTCTCGAGGAGCATGTCGAGGCAGGCAATCATCGCGGCCAGCTGAGGATAGGGAGTCGTCCCCACCTCGAATTTCCTGCCGCCCTGGAACAGCGCCAGATCGAAGGGAGGCATCGCCACGAACTGGGCGGCATTGCTGAGAAGGCCCATCCAGCCGACCGCCGGCGGGTTCATGCGCTCTATCACTTCGGAACGGATGGCCGCGAAGCCGGTGCCGGGCAGTCCCAGCAGCCACTTGTGCCCCGGCGCCGCCAGCAGATCGATCCCGTCCTCTTCGAATCGCAACGGGATCACGCCCGCCGATTGCGCCGCATCCACCACGAAGAAGATCCCGCGCTCCCGGCAGAACCGCCCGTACGCGGCCAGATCGTGCCGGAAGCCGTGCAGCGCCGAAACGTGGCTGAGCGCCAGGATTCGGGTGCGCGGCGTCGCCGCCCGCGCGAAATCTTCCAGCGCGGGAAACTTCCCGGCCGGCGTGATCTCGACCGGGGCGAGGCCACGCGTCCGGGCGTGCAGGAAGGGGTTCACCAGGGCCGGGAAATCGCCCTTCAGGAAGAGCGCTTCGTCTCCCGGGCTCCAGGGAAAGCCGCCCACCGCCAGGTTGATCCCATCGCCGGTGGAATGGGTGAGGACGATCTCCTCCGCGCGGCAGCCGACCAGCCGCGCGCACCGCTCGCGCGCCCGCTGCGGGATCTGGAAGTAGTCCTCTCCCCCGAGACGGAAGGGATGGGTCTTGCGGTCGAGCGCGGCGCGCATCGCCTCGGCGGCTGCGCGCGGCAGCGGCCCTTCGCTCGCGGCGTTGAGGTAGATCGCTTCGGGATGGAGATCGAAGGCCTGCCGGAGGCCCGCAAGCTGGGTCACGTCACCCCTTCAGGTTGGTCTTGAAGAAGGCGAGGGTACGGCTCCAGGCGTCGGCCGCCGCCGCGGCATTGTACGAGGGACGCGTCTCGTTGAAGAAGGCGTGCCCGGCACCGGGATAGATCTTCACCTCGACCCCCTTGCCCGCATCCTTGAGCGCCTTCTCCATGGCCATGACCTTCTCTTTCGGAATCCCTTCGTCCTGCTCGCCGAACAGCCCGAGCACCGGCCCGGCCGCCTTCTTGACCCGTGCCGGATCGCTCTCCGGCTGCCCATAGAACATCACCGCGCCGGCCATATCGGGTCGATTCAAATCGAGCTGCAGCGACAATCCGCCGCCCATGCAGAAGCCGACCGAGCCGATCTTCGAGCTGCCGACCTCGGGTAGCGATTTGAGGTAATCGACCGCCGCTCCCAGATCGGCCAGCGCCTCTTTGTCATCCAGCCCGCGCATCAGGACATGCGCCTGCTCCGGGTCGGTGGCTATCTTGCCATGGTAGAGATCCGGAACGATCGCCGCGTATCCTTCGGCCGCAAGCCGATCGGCCACTCCCTTGATCTGGTTGTTGAGACCCCACCATTCCTGGACAACCACGATGCCGGGGAAGGGTCCTTTGCCCTCCGGCTTCACCAGGTACCCCTTCATCGGTCTTTGGGACTTGAGCTCGACCAGGGTGCCGCGGTGGGGGCCGGCGGCCGGCTTGCCCGGCACCTCGGCGGCCATGAGAGCGGGAGCGAAGAGCAGGAGCGCCGGGATCGCGAGTCGGGCGCAGAGACGGGTGAACGACTCTGAAGCGGTCATGAGACCTCCGTCGGGGAAGGTTTTCTTCCATGGATGAGTCACGCTTGGCGCCGGAGCGTCCGGATGATAGCCTCCTCCCCCCCGGCGGTCAACGAAACGCCGGATTCAGCGGGAGAAGCGCGTGGGCGCGGTCGTGCTGGCGCGGGGCAGGGATCAGCGGATCAAGTCGGGACACCTCTGGGCCTACGCCTCCGAGATCGCCTCGGTGGACGAGGGGGTCGCCGCGGGCGACGTGGTGGAGGTGCGCGATTTCCGCCGGCGGCTTCTCGGGCGCGCCACCTACAACCCGGCTTCGACGCTGGCGCTGCGGGTCCTGACGCGACATGCCGAGGAGAAGGTGGACCGGGCCTTCTTCGCCGCGCGGCTGGAGGACGCCCTGGCCTATCGGGAGCAAGTCTTCCCGGGAGAAACCACCCTGCGCCTGATCTTCAGCGAAGGAGATCGCCTTCCCGGCCTGGTGGTGGACCGCTACGATCGCTACCTGTGCGTGCAGTTCGGCACCCTGGGGATGGAGCGCTGGCGGGAGACGATTCTGGAGGTGCTGTCGGAGCGGCTCGCCCCCGCCGGCATCTACGAGCGCAGCGATCTTTCCAGCCGGACCCACGAAGGACTCTCTCCCACGGCGGGGGTGCTCCGCGGAAGCGTTCCCGACGAGATTGCGGTGAGGCTCGACGGATTGGACCTGAAGGTCCGTCCCGCGGAGGGCCAGAAGACGGGGCTCTTCCTGGATCAGCGGCTGAACCGCCGCGAGATCCAGCCGCTGGCGGCGGGAAGGCGGGTCCTCGACGCATTCTGCAACACCGGCGGTTTCGGGCTGTATGCCCTGAAGGCGGGGGCCGCCCACGTCGAAGGGGTCGATGTCTCGGCCGAATGCATCCGGCAGGCGCGCCGGCATGTGGCGCTCAACGGTTTCGAGGAGCGCGCGCGCTACGAGGAAGGAAACGCTTTCGACCTGCTGCACGACCTGGACCGCCGCAAGGAGCGCTTCGACATCGTGGTCCTCGACCCGCCCGCCTTCACCAAGTCGGCCCGGAGCGTGCCGCAGGCGATCCGCGGCTACAAGGAAATCAACCTGCGCGCCCTGCGCATCCTGGCGCCGGGCGGCTTCCTGCTCACTTCCTCCTGCTCCTTTCATCTCGGAGCCGAGGAGTTCCTCTCTATCCTGCGCGACGCGGCGGCCGATTCGGAGCGCTCCGTGCGCCTGGTGGCGCAGCGCGGCCAGTCTCCCGATCATCCGGTGCTTCCAGGGGTGCCCGAGACGCGCTACCTGAAATTCGCCGTCCTGCGAGCCTCTTGACACTCCGCTTCGCCCCTCCTTACACTCCGGTCCGCTTTGCTGGCCCGCCTTCCTTCTTCATTCGGGTGCAGGATCCATGATGAATGGAACTCTCCTCTCCGGCGCAGCCCTGATGCTCCTCGGCGCGCTGGGTGCCGCCGGCCTCTTCTGGCTGCTGCAGCGCCGCGCCGCACGCCCCGGCGACGGCGAGCACCTGGCTCTCACGCAGCTGCAGCAGCAGGTCTCCGACCTGATCCGCACGCTGCACGAGACCCGCCACCAGATCACGCGCGAGACCGGCGATCAGCTCTCCATCGGGACCAAGGCTCTCACCGATCTGGTGCAGGCCTCGCAGACTCAGGTGACCGGCCAGATGGTCTCGCAGTCGAAGGAAGTGGGCGACCGCGTCGGCGCCCTGCAGGAGCGCCTGGTGCGGCTGGGTGACGAGATCCGCCACCTCGCCGAGATGGGAGCGGACCTGCGCAAGCTGCAGGACATCCTGCGGGCCCCGAAGGTGCGCGGCAATCTGGGAGAGCAGCTGCTCGAGAACCTGCTGGGCAACATGCTCCCGCCGACCGACTACCGCATCCAGCACGCCTTCGCGGGGGGGGAGAAGGTCGACGCGGCGATCCGGCTCCCCGGCGGCCTGGTGCCGGTGGACGCCAAGTTCCCGCTGGAGAATTTCCAGAAGCTCCTCTCCAGCCGCGGGGAGGACGAGTCCCGCAGAGCCCGCAAGGCGTTCACCGACGACATCCGGCGGCACGCGCGCGCCATCGCCTCGCGCTACATTCGGCCCCAGGAGGGGACGCTCGATCTGGCCCTGATGTACGTCCCGGCGGAGAGCGTCTACTACGAGGCCTTCGTGCACGGCGAGCGGGGCGAGGAGGTCGAAGCGCTGTGGGCCGAGGTGCTCGGTCTGCGCGTCTTTCCGGTGTCCCCGAACACCTTCTCGCTCTACCTTTCCACCCTGCAGCTCGGCCTGCGCGGTCTTCGGATCGAGGAGGGGGCGCGCCGCATCGTGGCGACCCTGGCCACGCTGCAGGGCGATTTCCGCGCCACCCGCGAGTCCTTCGACCTGATGTCCAAGCACTTCCTGAATGCCGCCCGAAACCTGGACGAGGTCCGCAAGCGCCTCGAGAGCTTCGACTGGAAGCTGTCGCGCGTCGACGCGCCCGACGAGACTGACACCGTGACGGCGATTCCCAACCCCGGCCCCGCGCTGGATAGGCCGCACGGCCGCGACATGGAGGAACCGTGGAGCTGACCGCGAGCTTCGAGCGCCTGAGAACCGGCTTCACCCGCACTTTCTGGATAGCGAACGGGCTGGAGCTGCTGGAGCGCTTCGCCTTCTACGGCTCCAAGGCGATCCTGGCCGTCTACCTGGTGGAGAAGGTGGGGCTGGGAGCGCTGGGCAACTCGCTGGTGGGGTTCTACGGATTCGCGGTCTTCTTCCTGCCGATCCTGGCCGGCGTCTTTGTCGACCGCTACGGTTTCAAGCGCAGCCTGGCGGCCTGCTTCTTCATCTTCAGCCTCGGGTACTTCGCGGTCGGCCTGGCCGGCATGCCCCAGGGCCAGGGCCTGGTGTCGCTGATGGGCAAGATACCGTACGCCGTGGGGGCCCTCCTGCTGACCGCCATCGGCGGATCGCTCATCAAGCCGTGCATCGTCGGCACGGTGGCCCGCACCACGAACGAAGACACCAAATCGCTGGGCTATTCGATCTATTACACCCTGGTGAATCTGGGAGGGGCGCTGGGACCCGTGCTGGCGCTGCAGGTCCGCGAAGGCATGGGGATCGAATATGTCCTCATGATGTCAGCGGCGGTGTCGCTGTTCAATCTCGTCGCCACCTTCCTCTTCTTCCAGGAGCCGGAGGGAGGAGGGCAGGCGCCGGCCCGCACCTTCGGCAAAGTCTTCGCCGACATGGTGGTGGTCTTCGGCAATTTCAAGTTCATCAGCTTCCTGGTGGTCTTCTCCGGCTTCTGGATCATGTTCTGGCAGATCTTCTACTCGCTTCCCTTCTATGTCCGCGACGTCGTCGGCTATTCGCGCTTCGAGCTGATCGAGGCGGTGGACGCCGCCGCCATCATCTTCCTGACCATCCCGGTGACCGCCCTCATGAAGCGGGTCCGGCCGTTGAGCGCCATGATCCTGGGATTCGCCGTGGCCAGCGCTTCGTGGCTGCTGATTGCGGCCTCGCCGATCCTGCCGGTGGTGGTGACCGCCATCGCCCTGTTCGCGGTCGGCGAGTCGCTCCAGGCGCCCCGCTTCTACGAGTACGTGGCCGACCTGGCGCCCGCCGACCAGGTGGGAACCTTCATGGGGTTCGCCTTCCTGCCGGTGGCCCTTGGATCGCTGGCGGCGGGACCCCTTTCCGGTTATCTCGTGGAGCACTATCTCAAAGGGGGCCGCCCCGCGGGAATGTGGATCGTCGTCTCCCTGATCGGCTTCGTCTCGACCCTCCTGATGTTCGCGCACGACCGTTTCTTCAGGCATCGCCCGTCGGCCTAGCGCTCGCTCGAGAGCCTGCCCCCCTGCCTGACACGGGGACCCTGCCGGCTTGCCCATTAGCTCAGTCCTTCCCTTTCGTCATCGAGGCGTTGAAAGGGCGGCCTTTCTCCGGCGCCTCTCGACTGGCAAACGATGCTGATCTCCCGGATTTCAGCGCCAGGACACGGCGCGAGACGAGCCGACCCTGGCGCACACGGCTTCGCCCTGCAGGGATGAGTCGTCTGGGAGTTATGGGCAGGCTGGGATATTGGTGTCGCGCGGCACGGTGCCATAGGTCCCGGTACCGCACGAGTTCCGGCCGCGCGCCAGGTACCAGTAGGCGAGCCCCGCCGTCGGATCGGGACGACCATCGGGGAAGGAATTGCCCGCTCCGCCCGATTGCAGGCAGCTCGCGGCTGCGAAGCTGATGCTGCCTCCGCCGGGTCCGAAGCTGCCCGACACCAGATCGTAGGTCGTCTCGGGTCCCGCCGCTCCGGCTTGCGAATCCCACGCCGGGTTCGCGGGCGAGGTCGTCGTCAGGATCAGATTCGTGACCTCGAACGGTGCGTGCCAGACGGCGTTGTTGAGGTCGTTGCAGTCATCTCCGCCGCACAGCCCGTCGACGTGCGCGTCGCCGTCGCCGTCACGCAGCCCGCCCGCCTGGCAGACCCCCGTCTGGCAGGTATCGTTCATGGTGCAAGCGTTGCCGTCACTGCAGCTGGAGCCGTTCGCCTTGGGCGCTCCGACCGAGCAGACTCCGGTGGCCGGAGCGCAGGTGCCGGGGTCGTGGCAGTCATCCGACGGGGAGCAGACGACCGGATTGCTGCCGGTGCAGACTCCCGTCTGGCAGGTGTCGGTCTGCGTGCAGAGGTCGGCGTCGCTGCACGGCGTGTTGTCCGGCTTCGGGGGCGCGTTCTCGCACGCGCCGCTGGTGGTGTTGCAGGTACCCGCGTCGTGGCAGGTGTCCGGGGCGCTGCACACCACGGGGTTGGTTCCGTTGCAGACGCCCGAGGCACAGGCGTCGGTCTGGGTGCAGGCGTTGCTGTCATTGCAGGCGTTGCCGTCCGGGACCGGCGAGAACTGGCAGCCGGCGGCGCCGCCGCAGACGTCGCTGGTGCAGCTGTTGGTGTCGCTGCACAACGCGTTGCCGCCTTCGTCGATTCCGGCGGTGCAGTTGTCATCGAGACCATTGCACACCTCGGCGGCGCCGGGATGGATGTTCACGTTGGAGTCGTTGCAATCGCCGCCGCAGGTCGTGAAGGTGTCGCCGTCGGCGTCGAAGCCCTCGTCGATGCCCCCGGTGCAGTTGTCGTCCACCCCGTTGCAGATCTCGGTCGCCCCGGGCCGGATGGCCGGATTGGCGTCGTTGCAGTCGCCGCCGCAGGTGGTGACGCCATCGCCATCGCCATCGAAGCCTTCGTCGATTCCCGCGGTGCAGTTGTCGTCCACCCCGTTGCAGATCTCCGTGGCGCCGGGGTGGATCGCCGGGTTGGAGTCGTTGCAGTCGTTCACCAGGAAAGAGCCGTCGCCGTCGCCGTCCTCGCAATGGTCTCCCTGGGAGTTGGCGTTGACGTCGAGCTGGTTCGGGTTGTAGGTCGTCGGACAGTTGTCGCAGGCCGTCCCGACGGTGTCGTGCTCGGGGTCGAGCTGGGTGTTGTTGGAGACGGTCGGACAATTGTCGTTGAGGTTGGCGACTCCATCGCCGTCGGCATCGCCCGGCGCGGGATCACAGACCGAAGGCGGAAAGACCGTCGAAACGGTATGAATCGGTCCGCTGCCGCAGGAGTTGACCCCGCCGACCACGAAATACTGCGCCGTCCCCAGGGCCGGAGCCGAGGCGGCGATCGACGTGGAAAGGCCCGGAATCTCGGAGGCGAAGCAGGACGGGTTCCAGGTCCACGGCGAGGTGATCGTGCCGCGGTAGACGTTGTAGACGTTCGACTGCGGCGCATGCATCCAGGAGAGCATCTGGGCGCTCGAAATCGACAGCGGAGCGGCCACGTCGGGCGGCGCCGTCCAGACGCTGTTCACCAGATCATCGCAGTCGAGGGCGTCCCCCACTCCGTCACCGTCGGTGTCGGGCAGGCGGAACTCGTAGGCGCCGATGTCGTTGATCAGCGATCCGTTCTGGTCCCCATCCACGGGGCGGGGCAGCTGATCGTAGTCGGTCGTGGGAGTCGTCCCGAACTGCGGCGTGTTCGTTCCGGCGTCGCGCACCGGCGAGGAAGCCGTCAGGCGCAGGTCCTCGGTCACGTTGGTGCTGGCACCCCAATTGGCCAGGATCCGGTTCGCCTGGGTCGTCACCGTATTGCACGTCCCCGGGGAGACGCAGTCGGTGTTCACGGTGCAGGAGGCGTTGACGGCGTTGCTGCACGTCTTGTAGGTGATCGCGGGCGTGAAGGTGAGCGTCTTGGTGCTGGTGTTGATGCCGGTAATCTGCCGGGCGACGCCGTCGTCGTTGTATTCGATCTGGTTGCCCACGGCGTAACGCGTGGCATCGAAGACCACCACGGTGTTCGAGGCGCCCGCCGCATTCGTGTGATCCCAGAAGGTCGGGATATTGGCAAAGACCGGATCCACCGACAGGTTGCCGTTGGTCCCGACGACGGTCGCTTCGGTGTAATCGCCGCGAATCTCGTTGGGCGCATCACCGAAGTAGTCGTTGTGATCGTTGGTGGCGAACGCGTTATAGGTGTAAAGCCCGCCGCCGCCCCCCAGGGAGGTGGCATCGTTCTTGGCGACCAGGTTGTTGGTCAGATGGTTCAGCGGCTGGCTCTGCTGGCTCAGGATGAAGGAGGAGTAGATGCCCCCGCCGACGGAGGAGAAGATTGCCCCCTTGGGGACGGTATGTACGGTCAGGACATTGCCGACCACGGTATTGTTGGTGACGTCGATGTCGGCAATCGGGCTTCCGGTGCTGAAGCCGCCTCCCGCGCCGCCGCCGATGTTCCCGAAGACGACGTTGTTGTAAGCGGAAGCCGCGGCCGCGTAGATGTAGATGCCGCCCCCCTCGATGTTGGCGGAGTTCCCGACCACCAGGTTGTTGCTGATGATCGTTCCCTCGTTCCCTGCGACGTTCATGCCGGCGCCGCTTCCCACCTGGGCGACAGTGACGTTATTGCGTACCACGTTGCGCGTGATGAGCGGGAGGCAGTCGAAGTTGAGCGAATAGATTCCGGCCCCCCATCCCAGCGCATCCACCTGGCCGCTCTGGTTGGGCGGGGTGATGGTGTTGCGCTGAATGATGTTCCCCGAAATGATCGGGCCTCCCACCGCAACGTAGATCCCGCCGCCGTTCCAGTCCGGGGCCGGCGTCGCCGGGGTGTTCTCGATGATCGTGTTGTCCTCGATACGGCAATCGGTGACGGAGGGCCAGCCCGTGGTTCCGATCTGGCCGAACAGCAGCATCCCGCCGCCCCCCATCTGGAAATAATGGTTCCCACCCGAGTCGACCAGATCGATCCGATCGCCGCTGCCGTGGATGATGCGGAATCCCGTGATCGAGAACTTGACTCCCGGCCTGGCGAACCCGAACAGGGTCTGCTTCGACATGATCACCGCGGAGCGCAGAAGACCCTTGGCGTCGATGGTGGTCACGTCTTTCCCCGCCCCGATCAGGTGGATGTTGGGGTAGACGAAGAGACGCTCCGGATAGGTGCCGGCGGCCACGTTGACGTCGGCTTCCAGCGCGGTGTTTGCTCCGATATTGCAGTTGGCGATATTGATGGCGGCCTGGATGCTGTGGCAGGGCGTCGCCTGGGTGCCGCAGGTCGGGCTGGCGCACTGGCCGGTGCATCCCGAGGAAGTCGGGGTGCAGTTCGTGGTCGCAGGGGATGCGAAATCGACGTAATAGCTGAAATCGGAAACGGCGGCGGGGGGAGGCTGCAAACCGGCGGCAACCGCAAAGGCGACGCCCAGCGCAACCCGTCCGAGGAAGCGGGTCGCCTTCATCGACAACCCCGGCCGGGGGCCAAACCGGCAGAGAAATAACGCCAACAGCGCGCCATGAAGCCCCCCTCAGCGCTACTGGTTTTTGGTACGAGCAGAAAGCAGGATTCTGTAAATACGGCGAAACCAAAGGATGTCAAGGTAATAATGATTCCGGACGCCATTACTTGAGCGGATTTAAAGGACTTTTCGGAGGTCGCCCGGGCGCCATCCTTCGCGTGACGGCGAAGCCGAAAGACCTATATTTGGGCCTTGTCCCGGCCTAAATGCGCACTTTTTGGCCAAATTAACGCTTGACGGCCCTTCGGCTTCACCGTATTATCCAGGCCGGACAAAGCATTCCGCCAACGAGGGGGAGAATCCTTATGGATCGTAGAAGGGTTTTGTTTGTCGGCTCTCTTGCTTGTGCTCTTTCCCTGTCGGTGCTCCTTGCCGCCGCACCGGTTCCCTCCGATGGCCTGTCGGTGGGCGACTTTGCGGTCATGGTCGCGTCCAAGATCCAGAGCGACGATGCGGCCCTCACCAAGGAAAGCGCCTCCAACCTGCTCAAGAAGCATGGCGTCAAGCTCGCTGCCGATCTGAACAGCCCGCTGACGGAGAAGGAAGCCGCGAGCCTGTTCGGACAGCTGGGCATCGTCCTTCAGACGGACCATCCCGAGAGTTTCCTGAGCCGCGATCGGGCTGCCAGTCTCGTCGGGATCTTCGGCAGCAACCTGGCTTCCGCCTCCGAGAAGAACACCGGCACGTTCAATGCACGCACCGGCGGCACGACCGAGGCGATTCCGTCGCTCGACACGACGCCTTTGGATTGCCAGGCGCTGCCCCGGCCTCCGTCCCCCTGCTCGGGACCGCAGTCGGTCTGCAACCCCTGCATGGACTGCTGCAAGAACCAGCTGAACCTGAGCGGTAAGGTCTGCGGCCGGCTGTGCCAGAAGAAGAACCTGGTCGTCAGCCCTGGCGAGCCGACGCCCTAAGCGATTCGCCCTACTCGAACTCATTTCCAACAAGGCGCACCGAGGGTCTCCTCGGTGCGCCTTTTTTGTATCATTGCTCACAATGCTGACACCAGATTTTGCGTTGACTGTTTCGTATTTCACGGCATATTAAGGCCAGTTTACTGACATTCCGGTTTGCGAGGAGAACCCCCATGAACCTAATGTTCCATTCAAATGGAGTCATCAGAATGCGCACCATTCTTTCGGCCTCCGCCCTGGTCATCGTCATGGCCCTCCTGCTCGGCGCCGCTCCCGCCTCACAAGGCGTGAGCGTCGGAGAATTCGCGGTGATGCTGGCGGACCGTCTCTCCGGCGACACCGATGCGGCCCCCCTCACCGCGGAAACGGCCTCGGAGACGCTGCAGAAGGCTGGGATCAAGCTGCGCGACGATCTCACCTCTCCCGCCACCGAGGAGGACGCGGTCCAGGCATTCCGCCATCTCGGAATTACGATTCAGTCGCAGAACGGCAGCGCTCCGCTGCTGCGGAACCAGGTCCAATCACTGATCGGCGTGTTCGGCTCCTCGCTGACGGCCAAGGCTTCCGGGACGGCTCCTTCGAAGGTCTCCGGACCCAAGCAAGTCAGTTCGCTCCCGACCCCCAGCCTCGACTCGATTACCGACTGCCAGCAGCTCCCGAAGACGCAGGATTGCCAGCAGTGCTGCCGTGCCCTCTTTGGCTCCGATCAGAATGATGTGCACTCGAACCGCATCTGCGGCAAGGCCTGCAACAGCAAGAATCGCGAGGTGAGCGCCTCCGAGCCGACTCCCTAGGTTTCAATCCCGACTCGAAGCCCCCGGGAAACCGGGGGCTTTTTTATTGTCCGATTTCCCGTCGATCCTCTACAGCGGTTCCCGAACAAGCTCGTCGACCCTCATCTCGCGCGATTTTCTCGCGCGATTTCCGTCCCCCGATTCATGCCGTAGGAGCGCGAAAACCGCGCCCGATTGATTTTGCATCGCACAATACCTAGAAAATCAAAATCGATGGTGTAGGATTCCTCCATGACAATCAATCCGGTCGATGGAAGGATCGTGAGATGAAAAAGCTCGAATCGCTCGAAGATCTATTGGTGGAAGAGCTGCAAGACATCTACAGCGCCGAGAAGCAGCTGACCAAAGCGCTGCCGAAAATGGCGAAGGCGGCCCGATCGCCCGAGCTGCGGACGGCTTTCGAAGATCACCTGCGCGAGACCGAGGGCCACGTGGACCGCCTGGAGAGGGCCTTCGAGATCCTGGGAGAGAAGGCGAAGGCCAAGACCTGCAAAGGCATGGAAGGCCTCATCAAGGAAGGCAAGGAAGTCATCGAAGAGGACGCCGAGCCTCCGGTGCACGACGCCGGCCTGATCGCCGCCGCCCAGAAGGTGGAGCATTACGAGATCGGCAGCTATGGCACCATGGCGACTTTCGCCAAGCTCCTGGGCCACAGCGAGGTGGAATCGCTGCTCAAGGAGACGCTGGACGAGGAAAAGGCGGCCGACGAGAAGCTGACGCGCATCGCCATGCGCGACATCAACGTCAAGGCGGCACGCGGCGACGAGCGTGCGGCGGGAAACGATATGATGGGCAGGTCTCGGAAGGTGGCCGGTGGGCGTGGTGGACGGTAAGGGGATCGAACCCTCGACCTCTGCGTTGCGAACGCAGCGCTCTCCCAGCTGAGCTAACCGCCCCCTTCGCGTTCTCGAGGAATGCTCATTCTAGGAAACGGAGCCTCCTTCCGTCAAGGAGAACCCCGCATGCCTCCGAGCCGTGAGGACGCCTGGAAGCTTCTGACGACGCATACGCGAGGCGAGGGCCTTCTCAAGCATGCGCTCGCCGTCGAGATCGCGATGAGGGGCTGCGCTGAGGCGCTCGGAGAGGACCCGGAGCTCTGGGTCCTCTCCGGGTTGCTGCACGACTTCGATTACGAGGAGCATCCTTCTCCACAAGAGCATCCCTTCGTGGGAAGCAGGATCCTCGAGCAGCAAGGCTACCCGCCCGAGGTGATCCGCGCGATCCTGTCGCACGCTCCCTACACCGGGGTGTCGCGCATTACTCCCATGGAGAAATCGCTGTTCGCTGTGGACGAGCTGTGCGGTTTCCTGGTCGCCTGCGCCCTGGTCCAGCCCGGACGGCGTCTCGCCGAGGTGAAGGTCGCCTCGGTGATGAAGAAGCTCAAGGACAAGCATTTCGCGCGCAGTGTCGATCGCGAGCACATCGCGCAGGGCGCTGCCGAGCTGGGCCTCGAGCTGCCGGAGCACGTGGAGCGGGTCTTGAAAGCCCTGCAGGTCGCCGCGGAGGTCCTGGGGCTGTGAGGGCGGGTGGTGGGGCGTGCTGGATTTGAACCAGCGACTTCTACCGTGTGAGGATAGCACTCTCCCGCTGAGTTAACGCCCCTAGAAATGCTGTCTGCTATCGGGCCGGGATTCTACCATGTCCGGCGCCGGCGCATCAGATCCGGTAGGCTTCCAGCAGGCTCTCGGGAAGCGGCGACACGCGCAGCTGCTCGCAGCGCTCCTCCCGGCGCGCCGTCACCGTCACCTCCGCCTCGCGGCGGCGCGATGAGAAGCGCGCCGCAATTCCCGCGATCAGCTCGCGCAGCGCCGTGTCGGGCTCTCCCTGGGCCAGTACCAGAGGGCTGCCTGCATCGGGGACCTCGAACCACCAGCGACCGGCCCGGTGCTTCGCCAGAAAGCCGTTCTCCGCCTCGTCTCTGCCCACCACCACCTTGACGCCGTGCGACACTCGAAAATGTCTACCTACCTTGAGCAGAACCGGATCTTCGGTCCCCGGCTCGAAGGGCACCTGATGGTCCAGGGCGTCCTTCAGACGGCGCGAGAAGGTGTCGTCGGTCAGCGAGCAGCAGCCACCCGAAGGCTGCGGAAATTCGGCAATCTGGAAGGTCTCCGCGAGCGCCAGCTGCCCGCGCCGCGAGCGTCCCGAGATCGAAAGCAGTCGTGCTCGGTCCACCCAGCCGCGCTTTTCCGGAATCGTCTCGGGCAGATGGCGCGCCGACAGAGGCCGCAGGAGCAGCCCTTCGAGGCCTGCCTCCTTCTCGATCGTCTGCAGCGCCGCCAGGTGTTGCGACATGGGGCGCTGTCCCAGGACCTCGCCGGTGAAGATGAAATGCGCTCCCAGCGAATCCATGCGCGCCTTCGCCTTGTTGAGCATGAAGATGCGGCAGTCGATACAGGGGTTCATGTGCGCGCCGTGGCCGAACTTGGGATTGACCACGATGCCAAAGTATTCGCGCTCCACCGGCTCGATTTCGACCTCGATCCCGAGATCGCCGCCGGCGCGCAGCGCCTCGTTGCGCAGCCGGTGGGCCGACTCGTTGGGACGCCCCACCGCACGCCGTTGATCATTGGTGCAGAAGCCGGTGGCGTAATTCACGCCGTGGACCTCGATCCCCTGCTCGATCAGGACCCGGGCCGCCAGCGTCGAATCGAGCCCGCCGGAAATCAGCCCCAGGGCCCGAATCGTCTCTCCCGCCACCCTGCTCGTCATCGTCTTCCTCCGGATCTTGCTCCGGCGCCTGGCCCTCCCGAGGAGCGCTCCACCTTTCTCACGTACAGCAGGAGAATTTCGTCCACCGTCTCGCGCCCCCCCAGGTATTCGTGACCGGTGGAGCGGCACCAGGCCGGCATGTCCAGCAGGATCACCCGGTCATCGGAAGCAATCTCGAGGACCTCTCCCGGCTGCATCGAGCGAATCCGCGCCTGGGTCTTGATGATCGGCACGGGGCAATACAGCCCCACGGTATCGAGCCGCACGTCGGGCTCCGGGAAAATCGCTTCTGCCGGCGCCCCGGGCTGCGGGTCGGCGGGCTTTCCGGAATCGCTGCTCATTCTGACGGGCTGCGGCATCGCGTCGAGCTCCCATCGTCTGCGCGGGAGGGCAAGTATAGCAAAGGGCCGCGGCGGAATCGGCGTCCCCGGACGGTGCTAGGGAATCCGTGCCGTGAGCTTCAGGCGCGACCAGAAGCGAAAGGCGCGTGTCGCCGCGCGGGGTCGCAGTCCGAGGATATCCTCATCCAGAAGGATTTCCGCTTCCACGTGCACTGGCGCCCCGGTTTCCTTGCGGACAGGGACCTCGAGCTGCAGCCCCCGTTCCATGGAGGGCGTGGCCTTGCGGTAATTGCGGAAGGTCCCCCAGCTCCCGCCGCGAAAAACCTGGAAGGATGCCGACGAGGCCAGCCGAAGCGACACGAACCGCGGGTTGTCCGGGAGGAGGCCGCGCAGGCGCACGATGCTCTCCGTTTCGCCGTTCTCGGTCTCGAGGGTGACCGCGGGAGGATCGATTCGGTCCCATGGGATGTCGAGGGTCTGCCGCGTGCCGTCGGACAGAGCCTGGGAATCCCATCCTTCCAGACGCAAGGCGGCAAGGGGCTCGAGCGACGCGAGATGGGCCGTGACCTCCCGCCTCGTCAGATCGATCTCTTCGCCCACCTGCACCAGGACGCGGTGACGGGAGTCGTAGGTCGGAACCAGTCCGTTCGCCGCCGCCGAACCGGCGGCGAGAAGTGCCAGGATCAATCCCACCGGCGCCGACAGCAGCCGACCGGGCCGTCCGCCAAGGAGAACCTCCGGATGGCAGGCAATCCCCTGGAAGAAAAGGAACCAGGGAAGCAGCAGCGCGAGAGCCCCGACCCATAAGGCCGCCGGTGGCACCGTCGAACCGGAAAGCTCGAGGAACATCCGATAGGTCACCGGCGAAAGGTAGGAAATCGACGCCAGGGCTCCCAGGCAGGCCCAGGCCACCTGGCGGATGACGCTTCCGGAGAGCGACGCCAGCAGCATACCTGCGGCGCCGGCCCACAAGGGAAAGGCGATTTCGTGCCGGTGAAGACCCGACAGGGCTGCCGCTTCGGACGCCAGGACGAGCCATCCGGCGGCCAGGTAGGGACCGGACCGGGTGGCGGGACGCACGAAGCGGAAGAGTACCGCCGCAAGCCAGAATGTGAAGGCGGAAGCTGCCAGCGCTCCCCCCACGTGGGCCAACGGATGGGCCGAAGAAGGATGGCTCACCCCGGCAATCCAGCCAAGCAGGCTCTCCACGGCGAGACCCCCCGAGATCCCGAGAAGGGTGAAGGGAATGGCCATGAACAGGGCGCGCAGGGTCTCTCCCCAGGCATCCACCCGGAGAATCTCGCGGCGCCTCACCGTCGCGACCGCCAGCCCCGCCAGCAGCACCGCCGCTTCCAGGGCACGCAGACCTAGCAGCGGCAGGAAGAAAGCGGAGCCCAGAGCCGGCACCGGAGCATAGCCTTTGTCGGTGCTCTTCAGGTCGGCTTCACCGCGGTCGAGAATCCCGATCATCTCGGTGACCAGGTCGGCTGCCGCCACCAGCGTCTCCCCCTCCACGCGCTCGGGCGTATCCTCGCGGGTGTGATAGGTCCAGGCGGGAAACTGGCAGCTCAGGTTCAGGGCCGGGATGCCGGCTTCCAGGAACGAGACATGATCGGCGAAGTAGGGAATATCGAGGATGCGAGGCACGGCGACGAGCCAGGGATCGAAGGTCGCCCTGCCGGTGTGGACCTGCGCTTCGGCGCGCGCCAGCAGGCGGTTCGCCCACAGCTCCGGCGGTCGCGGAAAAGGGGCCACGAAGACCTTTCCGGTGGAGACGAAATCCAGCGTCACCGCGGCGATGGGCTTCTCTCCGTCCCAGTGTCTCAAGAAGCCGGCGGATCCCGGCAACCCGAAAGTCTCCTCTCCGGTGAAAGAGGCGAACACCAGCGTGTGGCGCCGCTCCTTCTTGGCCCAGCGGCGCGCCGCTTCCAGCATGACCGCCACCCCCGAGGCGTCGTCGGCGGCGCCCGGGCAGGAAAGACTGCGGCTGTCATGGTGCGCACCGAGAACGATGCTCCCGGCGACGCTTCCCGGGAGCACGCCGATGACATTGGCCGAGTCGAGCATCAGGTCGGTCGACTCCCAAAGCTCCAGCTCCCCCAGCGGCTGCTCGCTCGCCTGCAATCCGGCGGACCGCATCGCATCGAGAATGTAGCCGCGGGCACGCGCTTCGGCGGGACTGCCGGCGGGACGTGGGCCGATACGCCCCGCAAGGGCCTGCATGTCCTGCATGAGCCTCGAGCGCGCAGCGGGATCCGTGGATCCGACTCCCGAGCAGGCGCCCGCCAGCAGGCTCGCGAGCAGGCTTGCCAGGAGACGAACTCGGACTTTCATGCGGCGCTCCTTGACGATGAAGGGTGGAGAGTCTAGCATAAGTCCAACGTCTTAAGAGAGTTGGAGAGCAGTTGGACCTTTCGGACCCAGAGACTCGCAAGGTCTTTCGCCGCCGGCCCATGGTCGCCGTGGCAATCTTCCTGTGGGCCGCTTCCCTGGCTCTGGCGGGGCAGGGGTCACCCTCAGGCAATCCGCTGGAGCCGCTGGAGAGGATGTTCCGGGAAGGAGATCCCGGCCGGATCCGGCAGGTCGCCGCCAAGGGAGAGAAGATCCTCATGGACTCCGGGACTCTGGGGTTTCCTCACGGCTACTACAGCATCGACCAGGTTTGCCTGGTCCTGCAGTCGATCTTCCGCTCACGCAGTACCCTGCAGTTCAACTTCCTGAAGGGCGGCAATCCACCGGAGCAACCCGAGCGCATCATCGCCGTCGGACGGTGGAAGTTCCGCACGGGACGCTCGCGGGAACAAACGGCACAGATCGCCTTCACACTGGTCCGGAGGGACGGCGGTTGGATTCTCAAGGAGCTCCGCGACGTCCCCTGACGGGAGGCGCTTGAGCAAGACCGCACGAGCCGTCTCCCCCGTCGCGCTCGCGGCCCTCATTCTGGCCCTGGCGCTGCTCGAATGGGACCTCCTGTCCGGGTTCCTGCGCCTGGCGGCCTGGCAATGTGTCCTTTTGATGGGCCTGGCGATCCTGCTGCAGCTCTCCTGGCGATCGTCACGGCGGGCGCCACAACCCACCCTCCGCCTGCTCGGTGTCGCAACCATCCTCGTTTTCCTTCTCGCGGCTTTCGCCCTGACCCACCACCTCCAGGCACGCCGAACCGTGTCCTCGTGGGAGGAGCAGCGCAGCACGCGGCTGGAGCTGAGGGCACAGCGGATCCGCCGGGATTTCGCCCAGCTGCTGGGCGACCTGTCGGCGCCGGCTGCCCACCTGGCACGCGTGCCTGCGGGCGACCGGCGCGCCTTGTTCCAGGTCCTGGAAGCAGCCGCCACCCGCCCTCGGCCCGAAGGGGATCGGTTCGGCTGGACCCTTTGGAGCAAGGAAGGGCCCATCGCCTGGGGCGGGCGCACGGCGCTGGGCGCCGCGCCCGCCGGTCGGGGCGGCACGAGCATTTTCGTGCAGGGAGCCTCGCAGATCCTGGCCTCCTCGACTCCCGTGGGGAGCGACACATTTCTGCTGGGCGAGTACCTCTTGCAGTCCCCGCTCGAGGAGGAGCCGCGTCTTCCCCTGCACCGACCCGCAGTCCGGGGCGGCAGCGTGAGCCTGCGAATCGCGGCCCCCGTCCGACCGAGCGAGGAATCGGACCTTGCTTCTTCGCGTCTGGGCCGGGCGCGTCACGGCGCGCTCCCCGCCTCCGTTAATCTCTTCGTGCCGCTGCAGGATGCCAGCGGCCGAACGCTGGTCGTGGTCTCCCTGGGCGACCAGCAGCTCGACGAGGTGCTCCTCCAGGATCGCCGGAACCATCGGATTGCCGGAGTGCTCTTGAACGCCGCCGGGCTGCTGCTCCTGGCGCTGCTCTGCTTTGCCCGACGGGAAGAAGGAAGCACGACATGGATGCTCTCCGGTGCCGGATTCCTGGTGGCCGCGCGCGCCGCGCTGCTTCCTTTGAGCTACGGCATTTCCGGCTCTTCGCTGTTCGACCCGCGTCTGTTCGGATCGATGCTCGCCGAGCCGCTGTTCCGCTCGGCCGGCGATTTCTTCCTGACCTCCGTGGTCTGGCTCCTGCTGGTGACCGAGCTGACACGGAGCCGCTGGGATCCTGAAATTCCGGCGCGCCCGCTGCGCATCGCAGCCGGCGTACTGCTGCTCGTGCCGTCGGGCTACTTCCTGGGACGCCTCGCCACGGAGACCCCCTGGCACGCGCGCTTCGATGTGACGCGGGTGGAGCTCCTTCCGATCAACGCCCCGCGGCTCCTCGTGCAGGCCGGCTTGCTGATGCTGTTCGGCGGCTGGCTGCTGCTGGCGCTGAGCTGGGGAAGCGAGATCCGGCGCGCCGTATCCCCGCGCATCTCCATGAATCCGGTCCGCCTTCCCACGGCCGCCCGCGCCATCGCCTTCGTCACTCTCACCGTCTTCCTTTTTCTTCCGCTCCTGCTGCGCAGCTCGATCCGCCAGCGCGAGTCGTTCTTTCTCGACACCCTGCTTCCCGAGGTGGAGAACCAGGCCTCGATCCGCGAGCAGATCCTGAAAGAGGCGATCGACCGCCTCGACGAGTCGCCGCGCGCCCGGCGCATCCTGGCCTCGGCCGGCGGAGCAGGCGGTGAGGGAACCGCGTATCGTCTCTGGTCCCTCACCCGTCTGAAGGAGGAGGGCCTCAGCTCCTCCCTCAGGCTGTTCGCCCCGGACGGCACGCCGATGGGACGCTTTGGATTGAACCTTCCGGCCGAGGCGAAGGTGCAGGAGCTCCCCTCCCGGGGCCCGGACCATCCGAAGCGGCTGGTGCTGCGCGTCGGGGGGCTGAAGCGGCGCGTCCTGGAAGCCGAGACGCTGCTGAAAGCCCCCGGGGTCGCGCCCCACCGCGTCCAGATCTACCTGGTCGACGAAGCGGAGAATCTTTCGGTGCTGCGCGCAGGCAACCCCTACGCGCGCGTCTTCCAGGTCTCGCAGACGCGCGAGACCAACCCGGAGCTGATCGGATCGGAGCCCCTGCTCGCCTCGCTCGACGAGTCCGGCAGGATAAAGGAGTGCAATCTCGAGAATGCGCCGGTCTTTCCGCCCGGTTTCCTGGAGCGCCTGCCGGCGGGACGGCCGCGCTGGACCAAAGCCCGCATCGGCGAGGAGGATTTCCGCGTTATCGCCAAGCGCTCCTCCGGGAAAGTGCTCGCCATGGGCTTTCTCCTCCCCTCGGCGCTGCGGCTCACCGGAAGCTTCACCCGCATGATTCTCATAGGGCTGCTCCTGGGCCTCGTGTTTGCCGCGGTGCTGGGAATGCTGGGAGGGATGACGCTGCCGCGGTTGCGGCCGCGCGGCGGATTGTTCCGCCGGCTGCTGGCGGTGTTTCTCGCCGCTTCTTTTCTGCCGCTGTTCGCCCTGGCCTTCTTCATGCAGCGCTTCGCGGCGCGGGAATTCGAGGAGAACCTCCTGTCCCAGGGAATCAGCTCGCTGGGGGCGGCGGGGCGCATCGTCGAGGACTACCTTTCGGCGGACACGCAGGAAGAGGCCGCCCCGCCCATCGAGGACGGCGTGGCTTACTGGATCTCCCGGGTGGTGCACGAGGACATCAGCCTCTACCGGGGGGAGGTGCTTTCCGCTTCCAGCACCCGCGAGCTGTTCGCCTCGGGCCTGCTCCCTACCCGCCTGGAAGCGCCCCTCTACCGGCGGCTGCTCCTGGAGGGTCAGCCCTATGCCCTGGGGCGACTGCGGATCGGCAAGCTCAACACGCTGGTGATCGCCGCGCCGCTGTCGCTCGGGAACCCGGCTGCGGGCGTGCTGTCGCTGCCGCTGTCGGGCAAGGAGACGGAGATCCGGCACAAGCGGGCGGACGTCGAGGAGGCGATCCTGATCGTGACCGTGCTGATGCTCCTGCTATCCACGCTGTTGTCGGACATCCTGGCGCGCCGCGTGGCTCGCCCCATCTCCGCGCTCGCCGCGGCCACCGAGCGCATCGAGTCGGGAGACTACGACGCGGAGGTCCGCCTGCGCACGCGCGACGAGCCGGCCATGCTCATCGACTCGTTCAACCGGATGGCCGCCTCCCTGCGCCGACAGCGCGAGGACCTTCGGCGCCGAAGCGACTACATCCGCAAGATCCTGCTGCACGCCACGACCGGCGTGGTCTCCACCGACGCGCAGGAGCGCATCGTGACGGTCAACCCGGCGGCGCGCCTGCTGCTGGGGCTGCCCTCCACGCCCACCCCGGGCTCGGATCTGTTCGAGACCCTCTCCTCCGATGCGGCGCTCGCCTCCCTGCGCGACGCCCTCGCCGGCTCCCCTGCCGATCGCGAGGCCCGCTGGCAGATCGAGCTGCGCTGGGAGGACCGGCCGGCGACCCTGCGGGTGGCCTCGCTCCCCTTCCGCGAGAGCCCGGCCGCGCCTCCGGGAAGGATCTTGCTTCTCGAGGACCTCACCGAGACGGTGCGCTCCAGCCGACTGCAGGCCTGGGCGGAGATGGCCCGCACCATCGCCCACGAGATCAAGAACCCGCTGACCCCCATCCAGCTCTCCGCCGATCACCTGCGCAAGGTCTATTCGGCCTCGGCGCCCGATTTCGGCGACATCCTCGAGGAATGTCTCGACACGATTCAGAAGCAGGTGCTGGCGCTGCGGCGCATCGCGGCCGATTTCTCCGACTATGCGCGGATTCCGGACCCGAAGCCGCAGCGCATCGCCCCGGCGCAGCTTCTCGAGGAAGTGCTGGCCCCTTACCGGGCCACCCCGCCTGCGGGGACCATGCTCGAGCTGCGCGTCGATACCGGTACTCCCGACCTCTGGGCCGACCCGGTCCTCACCCGCCGCGCCCTCTCCAACCTGGTCCAGAACGCGCTGGAGGCGATGCCCGAAGGAGGCACCCTCAGCATCCTGGCCGGCATCGCGCCAGATGGCGCCGGGCTCCCCTCGCGGCGGGTGCGCATCCGGGTGAAGGACACCGGCCCGGGGATCGACCCCGCAGCCCGTGCCCGCCTTTTCGAGCCCTACTTCTCGACCAAAGCGTCCGGCTCGGGGCTGGGCCTGTCGATCGTCCGGAAATCGACCGAAGAGCAGGGGGGTCGGGTCCAGGTCCACTCCGCGCCGGGCCAAGGGACGGAAGTGCTCCTGGATCTCCCCGCCTGGAGCCCGGTGCCGCAAAGCGGCGCCGATTCCGCTCCCGAAGGCGCGATCCGGTAAACTAGCGCCTGCGCCGGACGAACCGGCGGATTTGGAGGAAGGCAGCACGGCATGTGCGGCATTTGTGGCATCGTGGCACTCTCCCCGTCGGTCCAGCTCCCCGGTCCCGAGGTGGTGCGGAGGATGACCGATCTCCTGCGCCACCGCGGTCCCGACGATGAGGGCTTCCACGTCGACGCGGGAGCCGCGCTCGGCCACCGCCGCCTGAGCATCATCGATCTCGCCGGCGGGCACCAGCCGATCGCCAACGAGGACGAGACCCGCTTCATCATTTTCAACGGCGAGATCTACAACCATGTCGAGGTGCGGCGCTTCCTGGAGCAGAAAGGGCACCGCTACCGGACCGCCAGCGACACCGAGACGATCCTGCACCTGGTCGAGGAGGAGGGCGTCCCAGGGCTGAACCGGATGAACGGCATGTGGGCCTTCGCGGTGTGGGACTTCCCGCGGCGGCGCCTCCTGGTGGCCCGGGATCGGCTCGGGATCAAGCCTCTCTACTATGCGCAGGTCGGCGACCTGCTGCTTTTCGCCTCGGAGATCAAGTCGCTGATTGGATCGGGGCTGGTCTCCGACGAGCTGGACCCGGCCTCCGTCGCCGCCTACCTGGATCTCCTCTACATCCCCAGCCCGGCCACCATCTACAAGCAGGTGCGCAAGCTTCCCGCCGGACACGCGTTGATCGCGGATGCCACCGGGGTGCGCGTCGAGCGCTTCTGGAATCCCACCTACACGCTGGATCGCGTGCCGGAGCTTCCGGAGGCCGCCGAGCGGGTGCACGAGATCCTTGCCGACGCGGTCAAGGTCCGACTGCTCTCCGAGGTGCCTCTCGGCGCCTTCCTGAGCGGCGGGCTAGACTCCAGCCTGGTGGTCGGGCTGATGAGCCAGATCATGAATCAGCCCGTGCAGACCTTCACGGTGGGCTTCGCGGGCGAGGGCTGGTACGACGAGTCGGGGGAGGCCGAGGCCGTGGCCCGTCACTTCCGCACGGACCACCATGCGCTGCACCTCACCTCGCTGGACATTCCCGAGACGCTGCAAAAAACCGTTCCCGCGCTGGACGAGCCGATGTGCGATCCGGCCGCCCTGCCGACCCTCCTGTTGTCGCACTTCGCGCGCGAGAAAGTCACCGTGGCGCTGGCGGGCGAGGGGGCCGACGAGCTCTTCGGAGGCTACGACAAGTATCGCTTCGAGCAGTGGCTCGGCAGATTCGGGATCCTCGGCAGCCTCGCCGGCCGCGCCGGCAGCGCGCTGCCGCTGTCCCGTCTGCCGGAGAAGGTGCGCCGGGCCATCGAAGCCGCCGCGCTCTCCGGGCCCGCGCGCCAGATCCGGCTGCGCTCCACCTTCACCCTGGAGGAGTCGCGCCGTCTCCTGCGCCGGCCCCTGGATCAAGAGAAGGCGGCCTCCACCCTGGCGATCGAGAACGCCGTCCGCGACTATCCCGCCGGGGACGCGCTGAATCAGATCTTCTTCCAGGACCTCAAGGTCTACCTGCAGGACGACCTGCTCATGAAGGTGGACAAGATGAGCATGCAGGCTTCGCTGGAGGCCCGCGTCCCCTTCCTGGACTACCGGCTGGTGGAGTTCGTCTTCTCCCTGCCCAGCGCCTACAAGCTGCACAAAGGGAAAGGAAAGATCCTCCTGAAGCAGGCCTTCCCCGGCTTCCTCCCGGAAAGGACCGTGCAGCGGCGCAAGCACGGCTTCATGGTCCCGGTGGCGAAATGGATGCGCAGCGACCTGAAGGACTACGTGCACGACCTGTTCGCCTCGACCGACGATCCCTTCTACGATCACGTGGATCGGCGCGAGGTCGACCGCTACCTGCAGGACTACTACGTCAGGGGACACGACCGGGCGCTTCCTCTCTGGGTCCTCCTCTGGTTCAAGGTCTGGTGCCGGACGGCCCTGCGCCCCGTGGACGCGGTGTCTCGGGGACAGAGCTGAATTCCGGCAGAATCGCCTACCTGCTCACCGCCTTTCCCACCGTGAGCGAGACCTTTGTCGAAGGGGAGTTCCGCGCGCTGGCGCGCCGCGGGCTTCCGGTGGACCTTTACGCGACCCGTAATTTCCGGGAGGAGACGGCGGCCGACGAGCCCGGCCGCGATCGCGGGCTGACCATCCAGCGCTCCGCTTATCTTTTCGGCAGCGAGGTCCCGGCGGCGGTCTTCTACTTCCTGGCGCGCCATCCCGGTCGCACCCTCGGCACTTTCGCCCGGATCGTCGCCGGCAACATTCGCAGCCCCCGCTACCTGGCGCACGCCGTGGCGCTGTTTCCCAAGAGCCTGGTGTTCGCCCGCAAGATGCGCGCGCTGGGAACGGCGCACGTCCACGGCACCTGGGCCCACTATCCGGCGACGGCGGCTTATATCGCGGCGCGCCTGCTGGGGACCTCTTACAGCTTCAGCGGGCACGCCGGCCTCGACGTCTTCTCCAACGCCGCCTTCCTGCCCCGGAAGATCCACGAGGCCCGCTTCATCCTGGCCTGCCAGAGCGCCACGCGCCGCCGGATGGAGCAGCTCGTCCCGGGAAGCAGCGGCAAGATCCATGTCGTTTACCACGGGGTCGACTTCGGCGAAATCCCCCGGCCGGGTAGCGTGCAGCGTGCCAACCCGCCCGAGATCGTCTCGGTGGGACGGCTGACTCCGGAGAAAGGATTTCTGGATCTCCTGCAGGCGGCCGCCCTCCTGCGGGACCGCGGGGTTCCTTTCCGGCTGCGGATTTTCGGAAGCGGCCCGCAGCGCGAGGAGCTGAAGCGCGAGAGCGCGCGGCTGGAACTGGGGAACGTGGTGCGGCTGGAGGGGATCGCCCCGCATCGCGAGGTTCTGGCGGCGATGGCGGGTGCCACGCTGGTGGCATTGGCTTCTTATCGTACGCCCAACGACTTTCAGGACGGCATCGCCAACGTCCTGGTCGAGGCGATGGCGTGCGGCACGACCGTGGTGACCACCGATTATGACGGCTCGCGCGAGCTGCTCGAATCGGGACGCTACGGTGTGACCGTTCCGGAGAGAGACCCGGCACGGCTCGCCGAGGCGATCGAGGTCCTGCTGCGGGATCCCGACCGTCGCCGCGAGCTGGCGCAGGCGGCCCGGGAGCGCGTCGAGCGCGACTTCGATCGCGACCGCAACGTCGAGACGATCGCCCGGCTGTTCCGGGAAACCCTGCCGGCTGCCGGCGCGCCCGCGCCGCGTGCCGCTAGCGGCCCGGCTGGGGCGTGAGGATCAGCGTCGAGGAAAAGTCGATCGTCTCTTTTGCCAGGGCCACCTTGTCCACGCGCAATTCCAGGAGGGCCGGCTTGCCCCGCACGTCCACGCTCTGCTTCATGAGGTTGCGCAGATCCACGGGCTGGAAGAACTCCTTGATGTCGACCTTTCCGAAGCCGGGGATGGATATCGGCAGGCTCTGCACGACCACCTGGTAGCCCCCGCCCGACTGCTGGAACACCAGCACGGGATGGAGGACCTGGTCCACCGGCATCGGCGCTCCCTGGCAGCGCACCGCGAAAGTGATCTGGTTGTTGCCAAAGGTCAGATCCTTCGGGTCCGAGAACGTCAGGGATTCCTTGAGCATCCCCGTGCCCACGTCAATCTTGTAAGGCATCGTTGCCGACAGCAGCGACAGGATGGCGTCGCGACGGAAAGTCACTTTCACCCCCTCGGGGGCTGGGGCGGCCGCCAGGCAGCCCACCGCGCACAGAACCGGCAGCCAGCCGGAGGTTTTTCGAGTCAAGAGAAGCTCCTTTCATGAATCGGCGCGGAAGCGAGCCGCTCCCGCGCGCGTTGCATTGTCAGAACAGCTCGGCCACGCGCCGCTTCAGGCGCTCCGCCAGAACAGCCGGCTCGCTGCATTGCTCCACCACCCTCACCAGGGCGCTGCCCACCACCACGCCGTCGGCGAACTCCCCGGCCTGGCGCACCTGCTCCCGATCCGAGACACCGAAGCCCAGCGCGATCGGCAGTGAGGTCGACTGGCGCAGCCGGCGTACCCGATCGGCGGTCTCCGGCGGCAGCGTGGCACGCTCTCCGGTCACCCCGGCGCGCGTCACGTAGTAAAGGAACCCTCGCGAGGCGCGTCCGATGGCATCGAGCCGGTCCTGGGCGGTGGTCGGGGCGGCCATGAAGACCGGGTCGAGGTTCTTCTCGCCCAGGGCGGCGATGTAATCGTCCGCCTCCTCCACGGGAAGATCGGTGGCCAGGACGCCGTCGACGCCCGCGGCGGAGGCGGCCTGCGCGAGGCGGGGCCAGCCCATGCGCAGCAGCGGATTCAGGTAACTGAACAGGAGCAGCGGCACGTCGCTCATCTGCCGGATCCGTGCGGCGGCTTCCAGGACCGTCTCCAGCGTCGTCCCGCGGGCCAGGGCGCGCGCCGCCGCGCGCTGGATCACCTCGCCGTCGGCCAGCGGATCGGAGAAGGGCACGCCCAGCTCGATCAAATCGGCGCCGCAGCCGCGCAGTACCAGCGCGAGATCGACGGTCGCCTCGATCGACGGATCTCCCGCCGTCAGGTAGGGAATGAAAGCGATACGGCGTGCCTGGCGCGCCTTGGCGAAGGCCGCCGCGATCCGGCTCATGGCTCGACTCCGAGCCGCGCGGCCGCCTGGTCGACGTCCTTGTCGCCCCGCCCCGACAGATTGACCAGGACGCGGCACCCCTGCGGGAGCCGTGATGCATGCGCCGCGAGCCAGCCGAGCGCGTGGGCCGATTCCAAAGCCGGCAGGATCCCCTCGCAGCGCGCCAGCCGCCGGAAGCCATCGAGCGCCTCGACGTCGGAGGCGATCTCGTAGCGCACCCGGCCCTGCTCGCGCAGGTCGGCATGCTCGGGGCCGACGGCCGGGTAGTCCAGTCCCGCCGAGACCGAATGGGTCGGCGCGATATTCCCGGCCGCATCCTGGAGCAGGAAGGTGTAGGTGCCATGCAGCACTCCTGGCGACCCGCCGGCGAAGCGGGCCGCGTGCCGCCCGGCGGCGATTCCTTCGCCGCCGGCCTCCACGCCCACCATCTCGACCGCCTCGTCCGCCAGGAAAGCCGTGAACAGTCCCAGGCTGTTGCTGCCACCCCCGACGCAAGCCACCAGCAGGTCCGGAAGCCGCCCTTCGGTCTTCAGATACTGCGCCCGCGCTTCCCTCCCGATCACCGACTGGAAATCGCGCACCAGGGCCGGGTAGGGATGCGCTCCCAGGACCGAGCCGAGAATGTAGTGGGTGCCGGCGCAGTTCGTGACCCAGTCGCGCATCGCCTCGTTGATGGCATCTTTGAGTGTCCGGCTGCCCGCGGCCACTTCGACGACGCGCGCCCCCAGCAGCCGCATCCGGGTGACATTCAGCGACTGCCGCGCCATGTCCTCCGATCCCATGTAGACGACGCATTCGAGGTCCAGCAGCGCCGCCGCGGTGGCGCTCGCCACGCCATGCTGCCCCGCTCCCGTCTCGGCGATGACACGCCGCTTGCCCATGCGCCGCGCCAGCAGAGCCTGTCCCAGGGTGTTGTTGATCTTGTGGGCGCCGGTATGGCAGAGATCCTCGCGCTTCAAGTGAATGCGCAGGCCGCCCAGCTCCTCCCCGAGGCGCGCCGCCGGGGTCAGCGGCGTCGGTCGCCCGACATAGTCGCGCAGGAGGCGGTCCAGCTCCTGCTGGAAGGCGGGATCCTTGCGGCATGTCTCGTAGGCTTCCTCCAGCTCGATCAGCGGCCCCATCAGGGTTTCAGGGACAAAGCGGCCGCCGAATCTTCCGAAGCGCCCCGGCTTTTCCGGCTTCATGACGACGCTCCCCGTACCGCCCGCACGAAATCCTCCATCCGCTTTGCATCCTTTACTCCGGGCGATTGCTCCACGCCGCTGCTGACGTCGACGCCATAGGGACGCAGGAGGTGCACCGCCTCCGCCACGTTGTCCGGAGTCAATCCTCCTGCCACGATGATCCGACGCCCGAAGGCGCCGTGGGTCGCGAGACGAGACCAGTCGAAGGCGACCCCTCCCCCACCGAGCGCGCCAGGGACGGGGGCCTCCAGCAGGAAGGCCTCGACATCGAAGGGCTCCATGCTCGCCGGCGAGAAGTCCTCCCGGACCCGCAGCGTCTTGATCCGGACTCCGCCGACGGCGGCGCAGTGGCCGGGCGACTCCGATCCATGCAGCTGGACCGCCGTCAGTCCCAGATCTTCGCGGATCCTCCGGATGCGGATCGGGTCCTCGTCGGCGAAGACGCCGACGCGCGCCAGGAAGGGGGGCGCCGAGCGCAGCAGGTCGCGTGCCCTCGCCGGATCGAGGGAGCGCGGCGTGCCGGCCACCAGGATGACTCCCACGGCATCGGCGCCGGCCGCGGCGGCCGCCTCGAGATCCGCCCGCCGCGTGATGCCGCAGAACTTGATCCGTGGTCTCATCGGGTCCACTCCCGCAAGGCGGCGCCCGGATCGGAAGAGCGCGCCAGTGACTCGCCGATCAGGAAGGCATCGTAGCCGGCATCCGCGAGCCTTTTCATGTCCGCGCGCGAGGTGATGCCGCTCTCGCTCACCTTGAGGATCCCGGTCGGAAACAGCGCGGCGAGCCGCACGGAGATCTCGAGGTCGACCTCGAAAGTCCGCAGGTTGCGATTGTTCACGCCGATGAGACGGGCGCCGGCTTCCAGAGCCTGCCGCAGCTCCTCCTCATCGTGCACCTCCACCAGCGCCTCCATGCCGAGACCCCGCGCTTTTCCCAGCAGATCGACCACCGCCGTCCGGGGCAGCGCCGCAACGATCAGCAGGATGGCATCGGCCCCCGCGCCGCGCGACTCGTCGATCTGGGAGGCATCCAGGATGAAGTCCTTGCGCAGCACCGGGATTGCCGTCTGCGAGCGCGCCGCCTCGAGATGCGCCAGCTCTCCCTCGAAGTGTTCGGCGTCGGTAAGGACCGACAAGGCGGCGGCGCCGCCCGCTTCGTAATCCCTCGCCCGGGCGGCGGGATCGTAGTGCTCCACCAGACGCCCGCGGCTGGGAGAAGCGCGCTTCACCTCCGCGATGATCCGCAACCCGCTTCCCGCGGCGAGCGCCGCGGGAAAGCTCCTGACCCGCGGTGCGCGACTCAGCGCCTCTTCGATGCGGCGGCGCGCGCCAGGCTCCGCGAGCCGGGCAATCTCAGAGCGCTTGCCGCTCATGATCTTTTCCAGGAAATCACCCGTGGCCCGGGTCATCTTTCCTTCTCCCCCGTCAGCCGCACCAGGTCGTCCAGCTTGCGCGCGGCCGCGCCGGTATCGATCGACTGCTCCGCCAGCCTCTTTCCCTCCCCCAGATCGGCCCCCTTGCCCGCCACCCACAGCGCCGCGGCGGCGTTGGCCACCACCAGGTCCCGCCTTGGGCCGCGCTCGCCCGAGAGGATCGACCGGGCAATGGCGGCGTTCTGTTCCGGCCCGCCGCCGCGCAGCGCCGCCGCATCGGCCCGCGCAATCCCGAAATCCCGCGCATCGATTTCGTAGGAGCGCACCTGGCCGTTGGACAGCTCCGCGACCCAGGTGGGGGCGGTGGTGGTGATCTCGTCCATTCCGTCCTGGCCGTGCACCACCAGGGCCCGGCGCGACCCGAGGGCCGCGAGGGCCCGGGCGGCCGGCTCGACCCAGCGCCGGTCGAACACCCCCATGAGCTGGGAGGCGGCGCGGGCCGGATGGCTGAGAGGCCCGAGGAGGTTGAAGACGGTCCGCACCCCCAGGGCACGCCGCGCCGGCGTGGCCCCTTTCACCGCAGGGTGCATCGCCGGCGCGAACAGGAACCCGATGCCCGCTTCGTCGAGGCAGCGCGCCACCGTGCCCGGATCGGCGTCGATGCGCACTCCCAGGTGCGCGAGCAGGTCGGCGCTGCCGCACCGGCCCGAGCTGGCGCGGTTGCCATGCTTCGCGACCTTTGCTCCCGCTCCCGCGGCCACCAGCGCGGTGAGGGTGGAAACGTTGAACCCGCCCAGATCGTCGCCTCCCGTGCCGCAGGTGTCGAGCAGCTCCTCGTCCCGCGCTCCGGGGAGCCCGACGGACCGTTCCCGCATCGCCGCGGCGAAGGCGGCGATCTCCTCCGGTGTCTCCCCCTTCATGCGCAAGGCGATGAGGAACCCTCCCAGGAGAGCTCCGTCGACGCTGCCGTCCATAATCTCTTCGAAACAGGCGCCCGCCAAATCGGCCGGCAGATCATGGCCCAGGACCAGCTCTTTCAGGGCCTCCTCCATCCGGCTCATGCACTCTCCAGGAAGTTCGCCAGAAGAGCCATCCCCTGCGGCGTCAGGATCGATTCGGGATGGAACTGGACTCCCTCCACCGGTAGATGGCGATGCCGGACGCCCATGATGACGCCGTCGTCCGTTTGGGCGCTCACCTCCAGGCAGGAGGGAAGGGTGCCGGGATCGATCACCAGGGAATGGTAGCGCGTGGCGGTGAAGGGGTTGGGCAGTCCGCGGAAGACGGAGCGCCCGTCGTGCCGGATCTCGGAGGTCTTGCCATGGAAGATCGCCGCCGCCCGCACCACTTTTCCCCCGAAAGCCTCGCCAATGGCCTGATGGCCGAGGCAGACGCCGAGCAGCGGGATCCGTCCCGCAGCCTCCCGCACCAGCGGCACGGTAATCCCGGCGCGCGCCGGCGTGCCGGGTCCCGGCGATATCACCAGCCGCTCGTAGCGGCCGTGCAGCGCCCGCTCCACGCTGATGGCGTCGTTGCGATGGACCTCCACCTCGGCCCCCAGCTCTCCCAGGTACTGGACCAGGTTGTAGGTGAACGAATCGTAGTTGTCGAGGACCAGGACTTTCACGCCATCATCCCCTCCGCCTCGTCCAGCGCCTCGAAGACGACCTTCGCCTTGTCCAGGCACTCCTGCTCTTCCCGCGCCGGGTCGGAGTCGGCCACGATCCCCGCCCCCGCCTGGACGTAGGCCTGCGTCCCCTTCAGGATCGCCGTGCGCAGGGTGATGCAGGTGTCCAGATTGCCGAAGAAA
>DASTZC010000223.1 GCA_035764505.1 Candidatus Polarisedimenticolia bacterium | reverse complement strand
GGCGGCTACGACTGCCGGCTGATTGTGGACGGGCCCTCAGGCAATCCTGGTCGGGTCGGGGATGGGATTCCTGGGTTGGAGCAGGTCCTCTCCAGGTAGCCCGCGACGTCGCACCCGGAGGCGCTCAGCACCGTGGCGATGTAGGCCTGCCGCTCCGCCCAGAGGACTTCCAGATCCCAGACGCAGATCGACTCGCTGCCTTCGGCCTCGCGCCAGCTCTCCGGACGGTGATTGCGGCTCACGAAGACGCGGAGCGGCAATTCGTTCTCCTGGTCCCACCAGCCGAGGATGAGGTAATCGGCGGTGCGTCCCTGGTGCGCAATCAGGAAGCCGACCCCGGGACGCGCTGGCGTGACGGCAGGCTGGGGAAGCGAAGCTTCAGCCCGTGAGAAGCCTGGGGCGAATGCATCCCAATTTACCGGCGCGGGGCCATAGGCGACGGAGTAGACCTTCAGCCGCCAGTCCCCGAAGGAGCGCAGGCCGTGAAACTCTATGCGGCGAGGGGCGAAGCTTTCCATTCAGGGTCTCTCCGGCATCTACGCCCCGCCGTCGCTCGTCGGCGGGATCAAGGTGACCTCCGAACCCTCGGGATCGTGGGTTCCGACCCATGGAAGCGTCTTGTTTGCGAAGCCGGCGTCCCCCCGGATCAGGTGATAGACATAGGAGCCAAGACAGAAGCGGCCGAAGATCAAGGCGCCGAGAGCGGCCACCAACATCCCCTCGACCGTCCAGGCGAGGACGGTGTGACCCCGGGCCAAGGACAGAGCGATCGCGAGCATGAATGTCCCCGCCATGCCTTGAGCGAAGCGGCGTGGACCCGGAGCCGAAGTCAGCCGTGACAGGCCCCTGGGCCGGGCGATCAAGGAGTTGTACGCGGCGTCGAACAGATTCAGACGCGGCAGGAGCGCATTCCACCAGAGGATCGCGCCCAGGATGAAAAAAAAGAGCCAGGATTGCAGCACCGCGCCGATGACGACCAGGACGCCAATCACGCGAGGCTGCCACATCAAGGCCGGGTATCGGCTCGCGCAAGCCTCCGGACTGGCATCACGGAATCCCTGCTGCCTGACGAAGTTCAATTCTGGCGTCACCTTACTCCCCCAACGCGCTGCAGCTGGCCATGGCTGTTAGAGACCGTTCCTGAGTATTCCGGGAATCTCGCTGACGCTTTCGAGAATCCTGCAAGCCCCCGTGAATTGCCTGCCTCGGGTGAGGGCGCTGGGGACGACGATGCACCGGATGCCTGCCCGCCTTGCAGCCTCGAGGCCTCGCTCCGAATCCTCGATGGCGATGCAATCCTCGCCCGCGACGCCGGCTTTCCCGATCGCTTTCAGGTAGGGTTCCGGATCGGGCTTGGTCCGGGCGTAATCACCGGAGGTCAGGAAGAAGTCGAAGTACCTCAGAAGTCCCGACGATTGATGAATCAGCTCGAAGTGATCTCTTCTCGAGCTGGTGACGATCCCCATGATGTACCTGCCATGCAGCGCATCCAGGACGGCCGTAATACCCGGCATCAATCGCGGCCCCCCGCCGAGCAGGCGACCATAGAGTGCATTGCGCTCGTCCCGCAGCCTGACGATCTCGTCAGGGGGCATGCCGCGCTCTTCGGCCAGGTGCCAGGCTCCCCTGGCTTCCTTCAGGAACAGCTCGATGTACTGCTCCCGGGACAACGGAATCCCGACCGATTCCATGATGCGCCGGGTCGCCTCGAAATAGAGATGCTCGGTGTCGACCAGGATGCCGTCGTTGTCCCAGAGGATTGCTTTGACCGTCTTGTGCGGTTTTCCCAAATCGAACCAGTCTCCGAATCGTGGCCTACTTTTTCGCTCCTTCGGTCCAGTTGAGGAGCAGCGTGAGCGTGGTGGAGTCGCTTTCCCGCAGATCGGTGTTGACCAGAAAGCGCTGGCCGTCGGCAGAGACGTCGTAGCTGAACGAATCTCCGGAGGAGATCGGCTCGCGCCGGCGGATGGAAAACAGCGGCAAGGGCGGCTCGGCGTCGAAGCCGGGGCCCTCCTTGATGCGCACCGACATGAGTTTCGCGTCGGGGGCGAGATAGAACAGCTCCTTGCCGTCGCGCCGCCAGCGCGGCTCGGTGCCGCCGCCGGTGGAGACCTGCCAGTTGCCGCCCGGGCCGGGGAAAGGGGCCACGACGATCTCCCACTTCCCCGACTCGTTCGACGCGTAGGCCACGTAGCGCCCATCCGGCGAGAACTGTCCCTGGCGCACGCCGTAGGTCGACTGGATGAGCGGATAGGGCTTCTTCTCTCCATCCATCGGCAGCACCGCCAGCTGGATGTTGCTCTGCGCCGTGACCACCTGGTACAGGATGAACCGGCCATCGGGAGACCAGTCCTGGGGATACTTGCTCCCCTCGGACTCCAGGAGCAGCGCTTCCTCGACCGCGCCGCTGGCAGGCTTGAGGTAGATGTCCGGATGGTTTCTGCGCAAGGAGAACAAGGCGATGTTCCGCCCGTCGGGCGACCAGATCGGACCCGCGTCGATGGCCGCATGGGAAGTGAACCGCGTCGCGATGCCGCCTGAAGACTCGTAGAGCCAGACGTCCATGTTCCCCGTCTGCGGATCCATGATGTCCAGGGCGATCTTCTTCCCGTCGGGGGAGATGCGCGGGTTCGCGTGATCGGCGGGGGCGCCCACCGAGCCGATCTGCTTGCCGCTGCGGTCGAACCAGAAGAGCTGCGAGCTGCCCGGGGCCAGGCGAGGCTGATAAGCCAGGATGCCGTTCTGCGAGACCGTGAACATGGAGCTGTAGTTCTGGGGGAAGTACTGGATACGGTCCGCCATGGGGAAAGGGTCGCCCGTCACCAGCAGCCGGTCGGCGTCGAAGGGTTGGGCCATGAGCGTCCGATCCCGCAGGAACAGGAGGTAGCCCGGCGGGGCATAAGCCAGGCTGGAGTTGGTGCTGACGAGAAACTTCTCCTCGTTGGAATCCAGCGATCTGACGTAGATGCCGGTCTTCTCGCGCGGCCCGGCAAAGCTGGCCACCAGGTAGAGGAAGTGCTTGCCGTCGGGCAGGAAGAAGGGCCAGCGGTGCGAGCTCTCGCCGCGCGCCGGATCGAGCCGGGTCACCTGGGCCGGGACGCCGCCTGAAGCGGATACCTTGAAGAGTCCCGCGTCCACCACGGGCGAGAAAAGGATCACCCCGTCCTGATTCCACGAGCCGCCGCGATTGAGCGGTGCGTCGCACAGCGTCTGGGGAGGCCCGCCCGCCGCATCGACCCTCTTGAGCTTGCCGTCGGCGAAGAAGCCGAGGTTCTTGCCGTCGGGAGACCAGAAGGGGTACGACGGGCTGTCGGTGCCCGGGAGCGCCTGCGCCTCGGGAGAATCGAGCGGCCGGATCCAGAGCAGATTGCGGCCTGTCGGATCGCGCGCGACGAAGGCGAGCCGCGTCCCGTCCGGCGACAGCGCCACGGCACGCAGGGCCGATTTCTCGGGAAGAATGAGTGAAGCGTGAATGGGACGCTTCTGCGATTCGGCCTGTCTCAATCCGGCCTTCCAGAAAGACCATCCGGCCAGCACCAGCGTGGCGACGAGCACCAGGGTCGTGACGCCCCAGGCGATGCGCTGCAGGGGCTGGACGCGCGCCGTCGAGACGCCCCCCGGCGCTCCCTGGGATCCGGGCTCCGAGATCCACTGCAGCTCGCGCATCAGGTCGTGAGCGCTCTGCCAGCGCGCGTCGGGATCCTTGGCGAGGCAGGTCTTGATGACGCGATCGAGCGCCGGCGGCGTGGCCGGACGGACCGCCGAGACCGGCTTCGGATCGGAAGCCATGATGGCGGAGATGAGGCTTGCCTGGCTCTGTCCGGAGAAAGCCTTCTCCCCGGTCACCATCTCGTAGAGGACCGTGCCGAAGGCGAACAAGTCGGTCCGGGCGTCCGCCTCCTTGCCCTCGAGCTGCTCGGGCGCCATGTACTGGAAGGTCCCCAGGATGGCTCCCTGCTGCGTCAGGTTCCGGTGCTCGGTGGGGAGCGAGGTCAGCGAGCCGGGCGCGCTCTCCGGCTGGATCGCCTTCGCCAGCCCGTAGTCGAGCAGCTTCACGCCCGAGCGGGTCAGCATGATGTTGCCGGGCTTCAGGTCCCGGTGGACGATTCCCTGGCGGTGGGCGCGGCCCAGCGCATCGGCCATCTCGATGGCGCAGCGCATCGTCTGCGCCAGAGGAAGGGGCCCCTTGGTAAGACGGTCGGCGAGCGTCTCCCCCTCGAGGTATTCCATGACCAGGTAATCGATCTCCCCTTCCCGGCCGACGTCGTAGAGCGTGCAGATGTTGGGATGGGAAAGCCGGGAGATCGTCTTCGCCTCGCGCTCGAAGCGCTGCCGGACCTCGGCGGAGCTGGACAGGTGGGAGGGCAGGACCTTGATGGCGACGTCGCGATCGAGCCGGGTGTCCCGGGCGCGGTAGACCTCGCCCATGCCGCCGGCGCCGACCGGCGCGACGACCTCGTAAGGGCCCAGCCGAGTTCCTGCTGTCAGGCTCATGAGAGTCCCGCAATCATTCGAGGAATGGTATCAAACTTCGGCATGGTGCCGGGAGGCCGATACCGGGCCATCTTGACGCTTCCGAGAGATCGCGCGTAAGCTCACGCCTCAACCCTTTTTCGAGAGACCTCCATGAAAACGATGATCGCCATCGGCCTGCTCGCCTGCGCCACCGTCGCGGCGCGCGCCGACGAGGGGATGTGGACCTTCGACAACTTCCCGTCCGCCGAGGTCAAGACGAAGTATGGATTCGCGCCCGACAAGCAGTGGCTTGAGCAGGTCCGGCTGGCCTCCGTGCGTCTGGCCGGCGGCTGCTCGGGCAGCATCGTCTCCGGGAGCGGCCTGGTGATGACCAACCACCACTGCGCGCGCACCTGCATCCAGCAGAACTCGACGAAGGAGAAAGACCTGATGACGTCGGGTTTCGTTGCGGGCGGCCAGGCCGAGGAGCTGAAGTGCCCGGAAATCGAGGTCAACCAGCTGCTGAGCATCGCCGACATCACCGACCGCATGAACGCCGCGACCAAAGGCCTGGCCGACAAGGCGTACAACGACGCGTTGAAGGCGGAGATGTCGCGCGCCGAGAAGGAGTGCACCACCGACGACCAGACCCGCTGCGACGTGGTGACGCTCTACCACGGCGGCCGGTATCATCTTTATAAGTTCCGCCGCTTCCAGGATGTCCGCCTGGTCTTCGCTCCCGAAGCCGACATCGCGCACTTCGGCGGCGATCTCGACAACTTCATGTTCCCGCGCTACTGCCTCGACGTCTCCTTCCTGCGCCTGTACGACAAGGACCAGCCCGCGAAGACGGAGCATTACCTGAAGTGGTCCGCAACCGGCCCGAACGACGGCGACCTGGCCTTCGTGCCGGGCAATCCCGGGAGCACCCGGCGCCTGTTCACGGTGGCGGAGCTGGAATACGAGCGCGACGTGGCGCTGCCGCAGCGGCTGATG
>DASTZC010000222.1 GCA_035764505.1 Candidatus Polarisedimenticolia bacterium | reverse complement strand
GCAAAAAAGGGTCGCTCTATGGAATCGGGATGGGGATCGGGCTGGTGGTGATTTATTACGCGACGTTCGCGGTGCTAAACGCGCTGGGGCAGATTGGCTTCCTGCCCCCCTTCCTCGCGGCCTGGGCGCCCAATATCCTGTTCACCGGGCTGGGAACCTACATGATGCTCACGGTGGTCCAGACTTAGGCTGTCCCGCAGGAGGCGCCGGCTGCGGCAGCTTTCCTTCCTTCAGGATGATGACCTTCGCCTTGTAGCGCACCAACTGGGCGGCATCGAGCTCCGCGATGGCGTCCAGCGTCGGCCGCACATCGACGCCTCCCCACTTTCCGAGGGTCTCAACGGCGGTCACGCGCACCGATTCGTCGGGATCATTGCGCGCCAGATCCTGGACCGGCCCCAAGGCGTCGTCCTTGAGATCCGCCCCGCGCTCTTCCGGTTTGAGATCGATGAACAGGCTCCCAATAAGGTTCAAAGCAGCGATCCGGCGCACCGGCGAAGGGTCCCTCAGATAAGGCATGACACGCGGCAGAAGCGAGATCTCCATCAGGTCGAGCCGCAGGATCTCGCGCATCCCGGCCTGGGCCAGGATCGGGTTGGGGTCGCCGAGGAGCCCGCGAAGGAGCCCGTAGAGCTTGCGATGGTCTTTCTCGGCGGCGAGGCGGGAGAACTCACGCACCGCCTCCAGATAGATTCCGGCTCCTTCCCGCGGCAGGTTGTACTTGCCGAACTTTCCGCGGTGAAGCGTGTAGCGATCGGGTCCCTTGCGCTCCCCTTCGTAGTTCACCTCAGGCTCCAGGAAGAGAATGATCGATTCGCCGTCGGTGAAGACGATCCGGTCGGTCTTGCCGAGATCCAGGTTGAAATCACGAAAGGCGATTTGCAGCTCCGCGCCGGGCGCCACTTCCCCGCGGAAGACCTCGTCGACCCGGACCTTCGCCAGCTTGATTTGCCCGGAGATTACGGTGGCGGCGACGACCAGATCGGAATGGGCCGTCATCTCGTACAGGGTCGGAGCTTCTTCCCCCTTTCCCGCCGACGCGTCCGTCGTCTGTGAGATCCCCGGGGCCGACGTGGACAGGACGAGAAGCGCTGGGAGAAGGAGCTTTCCAATTGTCATCGTGCCCGCTCCGCGAGCGCGTCCACGCGCCCGGCAAGTTCCGGCTGATAGGGATTGATCTCCAGCGACTTTCTGAAACATTCAACCGCCTCCGCCGCCTTCCCTTCCCGCGCCAGTGCTTCCCCTCGCAGGCTCCAGAGGTTCGGATCCTCGGGATGCGCCTGCAGGGCAGACATGCAGACTTTCCCTGCCTGCGCGGCCTGTCCTTCCTGCATCATCCACTCGGCTAGACGCCTGGATGCGGCGGCGTGACCCGGGGAAACCCTCAAGAGCTCCTGCACCTGTTCCATGGCATCCCGCCGACGCCCTTTCCGGACGAGGATTCCCGCCAGATTGAGGCGCGCCTCGGCGTAACGCGGGTCCGAGGCAATGGCCCGATGGAGCAGGGTTTCCGCCTCCTCCAGATTACCCCTTTTCTCGGACAATGCGGCAAGACCGTTCAAGGCCTGAGGATGCTGGGGATCGATCTGTAGTGCGGCGCGATACTCGCGATCCGCCCCGGAGAGGTCCCCTCTTCCTGCCAGGAGATTGCCCAGATTGTTGCGGACCCCGGGGTCATGCGGCGCGAGCCGGGCGGCCTGCTCCAGGAGCTCCCCGGCTTTTCGGGCATCTCCCCTTTCCATCGCGCCGACCGCCAGATTGTTGAGGGCCCCGGTCGATTCAGGATCCGCGTCGAGGGCTTTCCGGAAAGCCGTCTCCGCCTCCTCCGGCCGCCCGCCCTCCCGCAGGGCGACTCCGAGTCCATTCCAGGCCTCCGAGTCTTCGGGGTCGATGGCCAGGGCCTTGCGGAAATCATCTGCCGATTCGGAGAGTTTCCCCGAGGTCCGGTGCAGGGAGCCCAGCATCCGGTACGCGCCGGCGAACCCTGGATCTTTCAGGACGATTCCGAGCAGGCGACGCTCGGAGAGATCGGGGCTGCCCTGCGTCGCCTCCAGGCTCGCCATGAGCAGCTGGGCATCGGGCGAGCCGGGATCCAGCCGCAGCGCCTCATCGATTGCGATCCTCGCCTGCACCAGGTCTCCTTTTGCCAGCAGGGCACGGCCCAGGTTCACGTGCGCCATGCTCAATCGAGGCGAGAGGGCGACCGCCTTGCGGAACTGCTGAATCGATTCTTCGATCTTTCCTTGCGCAAGCAGCGAGTTGCCGAGATTGTTCGCCGTGAGGTCCCCTTCCCCGCTCAGATAACCCAGCGAGCGCAGCTTCTCCATCAGCGCCTGATCTCCAGCGGGATCTTCCGATCCGGTCGATGCCGCCGATCGGTACGATTCCCAGGAAGGACGGTAGCGCGGCGCATGGGCCTGCAGGAATGCCTGGCTGAACAGCGCTTCGGCGGGCCTCCCTTGCATGTCCTCTCCAATCGGCAGACCGAAATAAGCCAGGATGGTCGGGGTGACATCCATGACCGATAGCTCGGGAACCTCGCCGCCGCGGCGGAATGCACCCCCTGACGCGATGAGAATGCCATGACGTCGATGCCACTGCGCCGCTGATGCGAAATTGATTCTCGACTCGCGCATCGGACGATCGCTCTCCGACTTGAATCCGTGATCCGAGATCACCAGGATGCCTACCTCTGGCGGAACTCTTTCGAGCAGGGTCCCGAGAATCTCGTCCTGATAAACATAGAACTCGTCGACTGCCCTGTGGTAGCGCTCGTAGTCGGCATCTGAGATGCCGGGTCTTTGAGGAGCACGGAAAGGCATAAAAAGATGTGATACGGTATCAATCCCTTCAAAATAAATTGCTTCGAAGCCCTGTAGATGATTTGAACCAAGCGCGCTCGCAATTGCCGCGTAGGACATCGTCGATGCCAGCAGAGTCCTGAATTCCTCTTCCCTCGATGGGATCTTGCCATCTTTCTCCAGGTTTGCCCCAACCACATTGTTCAAGTATCTCTTGAGCTCTTTGCTTTCAATCTCCTTGGGAGACCTTATCAGCGGCCTGATTCTCGCGTAGAGATCCTCGGGATAGGTCTTGCCCTTGGTGTCGGCCGTGCCGGACGAATCGGCCTGGCCGAAGAGCTGGTAAGCCACCCGGTCCGAGACGACGTACCCTTCGACCTGCTCCGCCGGCCAGGTTGCCCACCATCCGATGATTCCCACCGAAACTCCGGCCTCGCTGAGAAGGTTCCAGATCGCCTTCACCTTGCGGTGCGCGCTCGTCACCGGAACCTGCCGCCCTGTGCGGTCCTTGACGAGGAAATCGAGGATGCCATGCTCGCTTGGCAGGAAGCCGGTGGCCGCGCTCGTCCACACAACCGGCGAGAGGACCGGATCCACCGTCTTGAGACGCGCTCGCACGCCGTTGTCGATGAGACGCTTGAGGGTGGGAAGACGGCCCTGGGCGAGGAGATCGTCCAGGATGCGCCAGTCGGCGCCATCCAGTCCGATGAGCAGCAGGCGGGCGCCGACGATCGGCTCGTAGCTCTGGCGCTGCGGCGATTCGGCCATGCGGACCGAATCGATCCTCAAAGAGCTGAGCAGCAAGCCGCGCTCCCTCAGCTGCGCTCCGAGATGGGCGTCGAGGCTTCCTTCCAGCTCCAGCCGGTGCGTCCCGGAGATGCGCGAGAAGCTGGACTTGCGGACTTCGGCCTCGACGGCATCCCGCACGAGACCGGCAACCAGATTGGACAAGGGAATCTGGGAAGCCAGGTGGTGCACACGGGCGGAGGTGTCGGCGGGAACCAGGTATCGCAGGTCTCCGCGCACGCGCGTCTCGACCCCTTCGCGGCTCGAGAGCTTCGACTCCCCTGCCGCCGGGAGATCGAACGGGAAATCCTGCGGAGTCAGGGGATAGCGGGAAATCCTGCAGGCGCCGGGAGGTGAGAGCTTCCAGCCGGGACCGAGGGCGCGGGTCGACTCGCCGAGCAGGCGGCAGTCACGGTAGGCGGTCTCGATCCTGCCATGCACGTAGGCGAGCCCGGCGCACAGGTAGGTCGCCAAACCCACACAGCCGAGCGCGAGGAGCGCCTGGGGACGACCCGGGAAGCTCCGGGCGGCTTCCGTACTGCCCTGCGTCAGGTCCCCTCCATCCAGCTCTTCAGGTAGCGCTCCTGCTCGGCCGTGAGGCGATCAATCGTCACGCCCATCGACAGGAGCTTCAGTCGGGCGATTTCGCTGTCGATCTCGCGCGGCACGGAGTGGACGGCCTTCGCAAGGGTCTTGGCATTCTTGACCATGTGCTCGGCGCACAGGGCCTGGTTCGCGAAGCTCATGTCCATCACCATGGCGGGGTGTCCTTCGGCCGCGGCGAGGTTGATGAGCCTCCCCTCGCCCAGGAGGTGGATCCGCCGGCCGTCCTTCATGACGAAAGTCTCGACATATTCGCGCAGCTTCTTGGGCGGAGCCGACTGCGCCTGCAGCGCCGGGATGTCGATCTCGACGTTGAAGTGGCCCGAGTTCGCCAGGATCACGCCGTCCTTCATCGCCGCGAAATGCTCGGCGCGCAGGACATGCTTGTTCCCGGTCAGGGTCACGATGACGTCGGCCCCCTTGAGGGCGTCCTCCAGCGTCGACACGCTGAACCCGTCCATCACCGCCTCCAGCGCCTTCACCGGATCGATCTCGGTGACCAGCACGTTGGCCCCGAGGCCGCGCGCCCGCAGCGCCACGCCGCGGCCGCACCAGCCATAGCCGCAGACCACGAAGCGCAACCCCGCCACCAGCAGGTTGGTGGCCCGGATGATGCCGTCCAGCGTCGACTGGCCGGTGCCGTAGCGGTTGTCGAAGAGGTGCTTGGTGTCGGCGTTGTTCACCGCGATGATCGGGTAGGCCAGGGCCCCTTCCGCCGCCAGGCTCTCCAGGCGGATGACGCCGGTGGTGGTCTCTTCCGTGCCCCCGACGATCCCGGGCAGCAGGTCCCGCCGCTTGGTGTGGATCATCGAGACAAGGTCCGCACCGTCGTCCATGGTGATGGCGGGCTTCAGGTTCAACACCGACTCGATGTGGGCGTAGTAGGTCTCGTGGTCCTCCCCCTTGATGGCGAAGGTGGCGATCCCTTCCTGCATCGCCAGGCAGGAGGCGACGTCGTCCTGCGTGGAGAGCGGGTTGCTGGCGCACAGGCTGACCTTGGCCCCTCCGGCGGCCAAGGTGGAGGCCAGGATGCCGGTCTCGGTGGTGACGTGCAGGCAGGCCCCGATCTGGACCCCCTGCAACGGTTTTTCCTTCTCGAATCTCTGGCGGATCGAGCGCAGGACCGGCATGTTCTGCTCCGCCCAGTCCATGCGATCCCTTCCCTTGCCCGCCAGGGCGGGATCTTTGACGTGAAACTCGGATGCGCGCTGCGCCACGGATGGCTCCTCGATATTGTGGTTGAGTGCTACAGACCTGCGTCGCGGCGGATCGCATCCGCCTTGTCGGTCTTCTCCCAGGTGAAGTCTTCCTCGCTCCGACCGAAATGCCCGAAGGCCGCGGTCGCCTTGTAGATCGGCCGGCGCAGCTTGAGGTGCTCGATGATCTGCTGCGGCTGCAGCCGGAAGTGCGCCCGCACCAGCTCGTGGATCTTCGGCAGGGCGACCTTCTCGGTGCCGTCGGTCTTCACCATCAGCGATACCGGATCGGCCACGCCGATGGCGTAGGCCACCTGGACCTCCGCGCGATCCGTGACGCCCGAGGCGACCAGGTTCTTGGCGATGTAGCGGGCCATGTAGGAGGCCGAGCGGTCCACCTTCGTCGGGTCCTTGCCCGAGAACGCGCCGCCGCCGTGGTGCCCCCACCCACCGTAGGTGTCGACGATGATCTTGCGCCCCGTCACGCCGGTGTCGCCCTGCGGCCCGCCCACGGCGAAGCGTCCCGTCGGATTGATGTGGTAGCTGGTCTTCGAGTCGAGCAGGTCCTCGGGCAGGTTCTTCAGGATGATGTCGCGGCGCACCTCTTCCCGAAGCGAATCGATCTTCACCGCCGCGTCGTGCTGGCAGGAGACCACCACCGTGTCGATGCGGACGGGACGGAAGCCGTCGTATTCGATGGTGACCTGCGACTTTCCGTCGGGCCTGAGGTAGGGAAGGTGCTCCTCGCGGCGGGCGCGGCTCAGGGCGCGCGTCAGCCGGTGCGCCAGCATGATCGGCAGGGGCATCAGCTCGGGCGTCTCGCGGCAGGCGAACCCGAACATCATCCCCTGGTCGCCGGCGCCTCCCGGATCGACCCCCATGGCGATGTCCGGAGACTGTTCGTCGATGGCGGTGACCACGGCGCAGGTCTGGTAGTCGAAGCCGAACTTGGCTCGCGTGTAGCCCACTTCCTGGATGGTGGTGCGCACGATGCGCGGGATGTCGACGTAGCTCTTGGTGGTGATCTCTCCGGCCACGAAGGCCAGTCCGGTGGTGACGAGGGTCTCGCAGGCGACCCGGCCGAGCGGATCCTTCTCGAGGACGGCATCGAGTATGGAATCCGAGATCTGATCGGCGATCTTGTCGGGGTGCCCTTCCGTCACCGATTCGGACGTGAAGAGATACCTGCCCTTGTTGTCCATTCCCTGGCTCCTTCTTCTCGTATTTTGAGTTGTTCCGTGGCGGGCTTCCCGGCGTTCCGGCGGGACCGCCGGGCTGAGGGAGGCCTCGGGTGCGCTGAAAGAAGCGGCTATTTTATTGATTCGGCAGGTGACCTGTCAACGATAGCGGACGGTCCCCTTCCCCAGGAGATCCTCCAGCGCCCGGGTGAGGGCAGGATTGGGACCGACACGGACCGCAGGGCCGGGGCGCATCGTGAGGCGATAGGCCCCGGGCTGGGAGAGGTGGATGTCCACCGGGCACGAGCCCGGGTGATCGCGCAGGATTCTCTGGATTTCCGCCGGCCTCGTGCCCCCCAGATCGGCGGGCTTGACCTGCAGCACCAGCCGGCTGGCCCGGCGCTCCGCCGTTCCTTCCAGCGGCTGGATTTCCTCCGCCACGATCCTCCAGCGGCCGTCCTCCAGCTCCGCCTTGCCGCGTACGGCGATCGCCTGGTCCTCCGCCAGCCTCTCCCCCACGGATCGGTAGAGCTCGGGAAAAACGATGACCTCGACGCTCCCGTCATGGTCCTCCAGGGCAAAGCTGGCCATCCAGTCTCCCTTGCGCGTCTTGCGCTTCTTGAGGAGCGTCACCAGGCCGCCGAGGGCGAGCGACTTGCCCGCCTGCTCCGGCAACAGGGCGCGGATGGCGGGTCCTCCGAGCGCGGCCAGCGCCGCCGCATGCTCGCCCAGCGGGTGCCCGCTCAGGTAGAAGCCGAGCGTCTCTTTCTCGAAGGAGAGGCGCTCGCGCGGGCTCCAGGCGTCGGCCGGGATGGAGGCGGGGAGCGGGGCCGTCGTCTCCCCGGGCTCTCCTCCGAACAGGTTGGCCTGTCCGGCGGCGCGATCGCGCGAGGCTTTCTGCGCCCCGCTCAGCGCCCCCTCCAGCGCGCCGATCAGGGCCGAGCGCGGCAGGTTCCAGCCATCCAAAGCCCCGCTCTTCACCAGCGACTCCAGCGCCTTGCGGTTCAGGGACCGGGAGTCCACCTCGTGGCAGAGCTGCTCGAGCGAGGTGAAGCTGCCCACCCGCGCGCGCACCTCCAACAGCGTCTCGATGGCGCCGTCCCCGACGTTCTTGATGGCGCCCATGCCGAACCGGATCGCTTTTCCCTCCACCGAGAAATCGAGCAGCGAGCGGTTCAGATCGGGGGGCAGCACCGCGATCCCCATCTCCCGGCACTCGGCGATGTACTTCACGACGTTGTCCGTGACCTCCTTCTCGACGGTGAGCAGGGCGGCCATGAACTCCACCGGGAAGCGGGCCTTGAGATAGGCCGTCTGGTAGGCGACCAGCGCGTAGGCCGCCGAGTGCGACTTGTTGAAGCCGTAGCCGGCGAAGGTGGCCATCAGCTCGAAGATCTTCTGCGCCTCCTTTCCGGGCACGCCCCGCTGCTTCGCACCCTGGACGAAGACGTCCTGCATCGCGTCCATCTCCTTCTGCTTCTTCTTTCCCATGGCCCGGCGGAGGAGATCGGCCTGCCCCAGCGAGAAGCCCGCCAGCACCGAGGCGATGCGCATCACCTGCTCCTGGTAGACGATGACGCCGTAGGTCTCGTCGAGGATCTCGCGCAGCCGCGGGAAGGGGTGGCTGGCCGACTTGCCATGCCGGCCGCGGATGTACTCGTCGATCATGCCGCTCTTGATCGGCCCCGGGCGGTACAGCGCGTTGAGGGCCACCAGGTCCTCGAAACGGTCGGGCTGAAGCTTGCGGAGGATGTCGCGCATGCCGCTGCTCTCGAACTGGAACACGCCGCTGGTGTGCGCGCGGCAGAACAGGGCGTAAGTCTCGGGATCGTCGAGCGCCAGGGTGTCGAGATTCACCTGCACGCCGTGCTCGCGCTCCACCAGCCCCAGGCAGTCCTTCAGCAACGTCAGCGTCTTGAGCCC